>NZ_JBHRYU010000048.1:0-47353 GCF_042649185.1 Cohnella sp. GCM10012308 | reverse complement strand
CAAACTTATTCATAAGATTTGGCGAATAACGTTCGGTTTTGGGATTATTTCCGAATCTCAGAGATTCTATTTCGTATTAAAAGTTCGGATTTATACTGGAAAAAAATGTTTATGAAATTGACTTCATTTGCAGGTATTTGATCGGGTGTCTCGAGTCGGTAGAAAATACCTGTATATCTGCAGCTTCTTCGATCCGCCAACCAGGCGACATCCAAAAAAAGCATGCGATCGCAGACATCGCATGCTTGGAATTCCTATTGGGATCCTCAGCTTCCGGCCAAACCTAGCTCCTTCAAATACGCCAGCCACTGCGTTTTATATGCCGCCTGCACTTTGTCGAGCCCCGCCTCCTCGGCTTCTCGCATGAACGTCGCCAGTCCGGCTTCCACGTCGTCCACCCGTCCGGCCAGCAGCGGGTACAAGTACAGCTTCTGCACCCGATCCAGCGCAGCCTTCTCGGCTTGATAGGCCGTATCGTCTTCGACGAACCCGGTGTAGACGTCAGGCTTTTGAATCCGGTCCAGCTCGCGGAACGTCGCCTGAATCTCGTCGTAGCCCGGCGTGAACAGCATATACGCGGGATTGCGCCATGCCCAGCCGTTCATCGCCTCGCGCGGGAAGCCATTGCTCGACGTATCTCCGATCATGCGATAGTAGCCGTCTTCGATCGAATAATGGACGCCTTCGATCCCGTATTCGGTCAGGCGGTTATAACGCTCGTCGGTAACCAGCTTCTCGTAGAAGGCAAGCGCACGCTCCGGATGCTTCGCGCTTTTGGGGATCGCGAAGCCGTTGTGCGTCGGATGGACCGGCGTCGAATAGCCTTTGGCCATCGGAAAAGGATAGTAGCCGAGCCGCCAGTCCGGATGCGCGGCCTGCATATTGCTCTGCACTTCATAGTAGCGCATCAGGTTGTCGCCGAACATCGCAGCGGCGGAGCCGTCGATAATTCGGTTTTGATTGAACTCGGACGTATTCAGTTCGTTATCGGAAAAATAACCGAGATCCGACCAACGCTTGAACAGCTTGAGATCCGCCAGCTGCTCCGGGGATCCCCAATACGACCGGATATCCGCCGGGTTCGCATAGGTGGCCAGCATGCCGTACGGCATCGCGCCGATCGAATGCCGGGTCACGTCCAGCTGCGAGAAAGCCAGCGCGTTCTGCACATCGGCGCCGATCGCGATCGGCTGGATCTCGGGCTCATGCCGCTTGATCCCCGCCAGATACGCTTCGAAGGTGGCGATATCGACCGGCTTCGGCAGTCCGTATTTCTCGCGCAAGTCCTCCCGCCATACGAAGCCCCCGGTCACGTATTCCTTGAAGGTCGACGGCACGGTATAAATGCTTCCGTCGATCCGGACCGCATCCCACATCTCCTCGGGGATAAAGCGCGCCAGCTCCGGCGACGCAGCGGGCAGCAGATCGTCGAGCCGCATAAAAGCGCCTCGCTTGGCGTACGTCTGATATTGCACCCAGTCGGCCGTAAACAGCAAATCGACGGACTGGCCCGAAGACAGCAGCTGCTTGTACTTAAGATCGTAGTCCGTCCACGCGATGAAGTTAAAGGCGACGGATGCGTTCAGCTCCGCTTCGGCCATCTCGTTGACGGCCTTTTGGATCAGCGGCATGTCCGGCGGCGCGATGCCCAGCATATAAAATTGAAGATCGACATGTTCGATGCGATTATCTTCGGATGGGTCGCCGGCTGCGCCTTGCCTTGCTTGCGGGGAGGAGGCTCCCGGCTGCGGAGGCACGACGTGCTCCTGCCCGTAATTTTTGCATGCGGCCAGCAGCAATACTGCCGCGGCTGCGATACCGAATCTCCATGCGCCTTTCGTTCGTTTCATCGCCTTCCCCCTTCCTTCCTCTAGTTTACATCAGACGTTCGCATGACAAAAAGGACAACCGGCGGTTGCCCTCTTGAATGGAATGAATACTGGAGCCTGGAATTATTTGAGGAAGATCGTTATGCTTGTCAAGCTTTCGCTATGACTGCCCGCCATGATTTCAAATAATCCCTGCTCGAACGCCTTTTCGGAGCCGGTTTCCGGATAAAACGCAAGCATCTCGTTGGTGAGCTTCATATGAAGCGTCTTTTTTTCGCCCGCAGAGAGCGATACCTGCTCGAAATGCTTCAATTCCTTGACCGGACGACTAACGCTCGCAGCGATATCGCGAATGTACCATTGCACCGTTTCGATACCGTCAACGTCCGATATGTTTTCAACTTGCACGGCGACCGTCAGCGACTGCTCGTCCGCAAGCTTCAAGCCTGAATATTCGAATCGTGCGTAGCTTAAGCCATATCCGAACGGATAGAGCGGCGCATTGGCAGAATCCAGGTAGCAGGACACAAAGTCATGGTCCGCTTCCGACTTTTGCGGCCGTCCCGTGTTCAAGCGGTTGTAGTATACGGGAATCTGCCCCACGGATCGTGGGAAGCTCATTGCCAATCTGCCGGAGGGATTATAGTCCCCGAACAGGACATCTGCCAGCGCATTGCCGGATTCGTTGCCGAGGAACCAGGCTTGCACGACGGCATGAGAGCGCGCATGAACTTCTGCAAGCTCTAAAGGCCTTCCGCTAAAAATTATCGTAATGATTTTCTTGCCCGCTTCGGATAACGCCTGGATGAGCTTTCTTTGATTTGAAGATAGCTGCAGGCTCGTTTTGCTGCAAGCCTCGCCGGTGTCCTCTGGATGCTCGCCGACGGCGACAAGCACCGTATCGCACGGGTGCAGCTTGTACAGCGCGTACGCAACCTCGTCTGCCACGTCGCCTCCGTTTCTGGTTCGCGCCAGTTCGCCCGTCATGGCCGCCAGAATTTCGAGTCGGGGGGCCGCCTTTCTCAAGCCTTCATTGAGCGACACCCACTCCTCCTCTTGACCGAGCGCCCACCATCCCCCGAGCACCTTGGTTGATTCGGCGAAGGGACCGACTAATCCGATCGTTCCGCGTTTGGACAAAGGAAGAACGCCGTCGTCGTTTTTCAGCAGCACGATCGATTTGCGCGCGACTTCTCTGGCCGCCTGCCGGTGCGTCGGGCACAGGTTCACTTCCTCCGATTTGATCGGGTCGCAGTCTTTATAAGGATTGTCGAACAGGCCGAGATTGTCCTTCAGCTCCAGCACGCGGATGACCGATTCGTCGATTCGCGCCTCGTCCGCCTGATTCGCGGCGACCAGCTTGTCCAGCTCGTTCAGGTAATGCGTGGACATCATTTCGATATCGAGACCTGCCGCGACGCTCTTGGCCGCCGCTTCTCTGCCGTCCGCCGCGACGCCGTGCGCGATGACTTCGTCCACGGCATTGAAGTCGGAGACGACGACGCCGTCGAACCCCCATTCCCCTCTTAATACGTCCCGCAGCAGCCATCGGTTGACCGTCGCCGGCACGCGCTCGATCGTATTAAAGGAGGTCATCGCCATGACCGCACCGGCGCATACCGCCGCATAATAGATCGGCAGATGATATTCACGTAAAACGCCCCTGGAAAGATCTACGGTGTTGTAATCCCTGCCGCCTTCGGCAGCCCCGTAGCCCGCCAAATGCTTGAAACAAACGCCGACCCGTTCCGGCTGCCGCGGATCGTCTCCTTGATAGCCCGCGATCATCTGCTCGACGAACCGGCTGCCCAGATGCGTATCCTCCCCGGGAGACTCCATCACTCTCCCCCATCTGGGATCTCGAACTACATCCCCCATCGGCGAATAGGTGATATGGATGCCCATGTAGGCGCTTTCTCTCGCCGCCACGACCGCGCTTTGCCGCACGGCTTCCATATCCCAGCTGCATGCCATCGCAAGCGGAATCGGAAAGATCGTGCGCAAGCCGTGCGTCACGTCGCACATGTTCAGCAGCGGAATGCCGTACGGGTTTTCCTGCAAATGCTTGCGTTGAAGCTTCATGAACTTGGCCGCGTCATAGACGCCGAGCACGCTGCCGATATGCTTGATGTCTTCGGCGTTCAACTTTTTTTCTCCGAGCGGTCCCGTGACGTCCACATCGTCGTCAAGTCCGAAATAGAGCGGCGTCAATTGCGTCAATTGCGCGGCTTTTTCCCGTAACGACATGCGCTTTACCAAGTCGAGGATAAACGGTTTTGTCACAACTTCACTGCCTTCCATGCTTAACCTTTAACCGCGCCTACGGTGACGCCTTTAACGAAAAACCGCTGAAAGAACGGATATACGGCCATGATCGGCAAAATGCCAAGAACCGCTACGGCCATTTTCATCGCCGTGGACGGCAGGCTTGCGGACAAGCCGCTGCCGAGACCGGTAGAGGCGCTGCTCATTAAAAACTGGACGTCCAGCAGCATTTTGTTCAAGAGCACCTGAATGCTGAACAGCTTCTCGTCCGTAACAAAATACAAACCGTTCAGCCAGTCGTTCCAATAGGACAGGCCCACGAGCAAGCCAAGCGTCGCCATGATCGGCATGGACATCGGCAGAACGACTCTGATTAACGTCTGCGACTCGCCCGCTCCGTCGATTTTCGCGGCTTCGACGACTTCGCCGGGTATGCTCGTCATAATGTACGTGCGCATCATGATGACGTTGAACGCCGAAAGCAGCATCCCCGGAACGATCAGGGCCCATATTGTATTTTTAATCTCGAAGTATTGCGTCCACATGATATACGACGGCACGAGACCGCCGTTGAACAGCATCGTGAAGAAAATGAAAAACGAGAAAACGTTCCTTCCGGGCAGTTCCCTTCTCGACAACGGATACGCCATCAGCGTCGTCAGGACGAGGTTCGTCGCCGTCCCGATCACCGTGACAAGGACGGTAACGCCGTATGCTTTGACGATCGAGTTGGAATCGCCCAGCAGAAATTTGTAAGCCGAGAAATCGAGCGACGCGGGAATAAACGAGTACCCGTTATGGATCAGCGCTTTTTCGTCCGTAATGGACGAGACGATAAGAAGCACGAAGGGAAGCAAACAAAACAAAGCCAACAAAGTCATCATGACATGCGCAAATACCTGAAAGCCTTTATTGTTATCTACCAAGCCCCATCACTCCGTTCCGCTAAAACAAGGCGCTGTCTTCATCTATTTTTTTGACGATATAGTTCGCTATGATTACGAGGAGAAACCCGACGATCGATTGGTAAAATCCGGCGGCCGATGCCATTCCGACGTTGTTCAGCTTCGTCAGTCCCCGGTACACGTACGTATCGATCGTATTCGTCGCATCGATCAAAGCGCCGCTGTTCATCGGAATCTGATAGAATAGCCCGAAATCGGAATAAAAGATTTTACTGATGCTCATCAGCGTCAGGATGACGATAATGGACTTGAGTCCGGGAAGCGTAATGTGCTTCATCTGCTTCCAGCGGCTCGCCCCGTCGATCACCGCGGCTTCGTAATAGGACTTGTCGATGCCGACCAGCGTCGCGTAATAAATGATGCAGCTGTAGCCGAACGATTTCCAAATGGCCACGATGACGATGATATAGGGCCAGTATTTCGCGGCCGAATACCAGGAGATCGGATGAAGCCCGAGGGGCTCCAGGATGCTGTTGTTCACGAAGCCCGATTCCGAGCTCAGGAAGGCGAAAACGAGATAGCTCACGACGACGATCGAGATCAAGTGAGGAAGCAAGATGACGGTCTGATAAGACTTTCTCGCCGAATCCCGGCGAATCTGGTTGAGCAGCATGGCCACCCCGACCGCAATGACGGTGCCGAGGACGATAAAGGTGAGGTTGTACAGGATCGTATTGCGGGTTATTGTCCAGGCTTCGTTCGTCTTGAACAAAAACTCGAAATTTTTCAATCCGACCCAAGGGCTTTTCCAGATCCCGATCCGGTAGTTGACCTTCTTGAAGGCGATGATGAGACCGCTCATCGGGATGTAATTATTAATAAAGATATAAATACATCCCGGAATGAGCATCAGGTAGAGCGGAATAAAGCCGAGGAATTTATTTATCTTTTTTTTTTCGCCAAGGATGGATTCATCGTTGTTTCCAGTTTCATGGTCTCCTCCACCGTTCCTATCCTATCCAAGCAGGATTATTTATTTGCGGCCAGCCAAGCGTCGAATTGCTTTTGCTTTTCGGCGATGATCTTGTCGACGCCCGCCTTCTTCAGCTCGTCCATATACTTAGGAAGCGTTTTTGCAGGATCCAGCGTGCCCGTCTCCAGCGCCAGCGCGTACTTCGCGTCTACGTTGCTCACCATCGTGATTTCGTTCGCTACGCTCTCGGGGTCGAAGCGGAAGCCCTTCGCCGGAGATTGGTGCGCAGATTTGTTGTATTCTTCCAGATACGTCCACTTGTCCTCCGGCTCGCCTTTCCAGATGTAACCGATCGCAGCGTTCGGCGTTGCCCACGGCAGCGACATCCATCCTGTGTTGCTCGCGTCCACGCCTTGCGGATAATCGATGACACCCTTTGCCTCGTCCACCATCACATAGTTCCGGTCCTTGACGCCGTACACGAGCAGATTCGAAATGTCGGGGTTCGTATGCGCCAGGTTCAGGAACGCGATCGCTTTTTCCGGATTTTCGCTGCCGCTCGCGAGCGACCAGCCCATGCCGGATACGTGGCCCGTAACGGAGAACGGCTTCGTCAGCGGGAACACGGTGAACGCTTGGCCTACTTGCTTCGCGATGTCGTCAACGTTGCCCGGATTGAGGCCGCTGAAGCCGCCCATGACTTTGCCGGCTTTGAGCAGGCTGACGCGGCTCTCGGAGTTGTTGGGCGCGTCAGGCATGACCAGGCCGTTCTTCGACCACTTGTACATATGGTCGATAAAGTCTTTGTAGCTGTCCGTCTCGACCATGTTGACGACTTTCGTGCTTTCGCCCATGGCGTCGATGATGCCTGCGCCGGTGCCCAGGTTGTCTTCCGTATTCGGACGATAGACATTCGTGAAGTCCAGACCGATCGGATACATGTCCGGATGCTTTTCCTTCGCTTTGGCCATGATCGTCTCCAGCTGGTCGAGGTTCGTTACGTCCTCGGGCTTTGCGCCGATCTCGTCGGCGATATCCTTGCGCATGATGAAGCCGTAATTCGTCGCTTTTTCCTTCGCGGTCGGTATCGTGTAGATTTCGTTGTTGATCGATACCGCGCGGCGATCGCCTTCGCTCAGATTTTTCAGGATGTCCTGACCGTGGCTTTCGAGCAGCTTCGTCATCGGGAGAATCTGGCCGCTGTTCGCGAGCGTGTTGATGTCGAGCGCAAAGGTGACGAAAAGGTCCATCTTTTCGCCGGAGGATAGCGCGAGATTCGCCTGCTGCTGGAAGGAACCGAAGCCGACGCGCGTAATGTTGACGTCGACGTTGATCAGCGGCTCCGCAATCTTGTCGATCGCTTCTTCTACCGCTTTAATGTCCTCTTCTTTGCCGTCGCCTACCATCATAAGATCGACGGTATACGGTTTTTCCGAAGACGCGCCGGCGGACGCCTTGGCGCTTTGGGACGGTGCCGCGCTTGCGCTCGCGCCGGCATTGCCGTTGTCGTTATTGCCGTTATTTCCGCATGCGGACATTAACGCCGTCGACAAAGTTAAAACCGAGAGCAAAGCCAATTTTCTTTTCTGTTTCATTTCCTGTAGACTCCCTTCGACCCTTTAACTGAGTAATGAAGCACATCTATATCTTAGCCGCAGGCAGGACTAAGGCTCTACTGAACTTGTAACGGTCATTGTCACTTTTAATCCTGTCCGTCGCCTGCTCGGCCGCCATTATCGAAAATGTAACTTTCCACTGTTTGATTTGTGACGCATTCGATTCATTTGTAACGGATTCGATTTAAAACGAATACCCTCCGACAGGCTCGCAAGCCGATGGAGGGCATCCCGCATTATCATTATTGGCGATCCTCGGCAGGCGTGACGTTCCAGGTTTTTTTATAAACCTGCGAAAAGTGGGAAAAGTTCGCATAGCCGACCTTCATGGCGATAATGCTGATCGGCAGCTTGGTCGACTTCAGCATCGCTTGCGCAAGCTTCATTTTTTCGATCACGATAAATTCTTTGAGCGACATACCCGTCTCGGACTTGAATAACCGGGAAAGGTAATTCGGATTCAAATACACTTCGCGCGCGATATCCGTGCGCCGGATATCTTGGTCGATATGATCGCGGATGTATTGAATGACGACGTCGACCTGGTTTTTTATTTCTTTTTGGGAATCGGGAAACTGTCTGAAAAACCGCGTCGTATACACGATCAGTTCCTTCATGTCGTCCACGTTCGCGTACGAGTTCAGCCCTTTTTCCAGACTGCTCTCGTCCTCGAAGATCCGCTCGAGCCGAATGTCCATCGTTTCCGCGGTCGTGTACAGCATCTGCATGAACTGCTGGTAAAACCTCTTTAAAAACGCCGCGTTAATCTTCCCTTCGACGGCCAGCCGATTCAACGATTCGAAGGCTTGGTCGCGGACGACTTCCGTATCGCCCTGCTCGAGCAGCTTGCTCCAAATTCGCATGTTCGGGATCGGATTCGAAGCGGGCGGCTGCTCGGCGCGATCGTTTAAGTGGAATACCTTGCTCGTCATAGAGACGTTGTTCTGCATCATCCCGAGGAGCAGCGCAGCCTGTTCGGACGTTTCCGGCATGCCTGCTTTCGGTCCGGTATAGCAAGCCAAGTCGCAGCCGTAATAGGCGCGGTACACCTCGATGAGCTTGTTCAGCTGCCGTGCGACGCCTTCTTGGTCGATCAGCTTCCGATCGGGCGAGTACACGATAAACAAGAAGCGTTCTTCCTCGATCTGAACGACCAGCACCTGCTGTCCGTAATGCGCAAACAGCTCGTTGACGATATTGCCGATCGAAAATTTGAGCAGGCCGTGGCGCCAGGACTCCATCGATTCCTTCATGCGGAACACTTCCGCAGCCGCCAGATAGACGTCGTCATTCGGATCCAGGGAAACGTGGATCTGCTTCAGATCCTGGCACAAGCGCGCCGTATCTTTTTTCCGGAGAAAAATCCAGTCCTTGATAATATTATCGAGCAGTATTTCCTTGTTTTGCTGAAACAGCTTGCCGTACGCGTAATATTTTTTCGTTTCGTTTTTCAGGTTGATTTTTTGCATCGCTTTGATTATCGTAGCCTCGATCGTCTCGTAGCGCGCCGGCTGGAGAATATAATCGAAACCGCCCAGCTGCATCGCCGTTTTCGCGTAACCGAAATCTGCATGGGCCGTCAGGAAAATGCATTCGATATCGATATTTTTATCGCGGGTCCACTGGTACAAGCTCAGACCGCTTTCCGCCGGCATTTCGATATCGCACAAGAGAATGTCGATCGGCCGGCTGCCCAGCAGCTCGCGGGCTTCGTAAGCATTGTAAGCCTTCAGCACTTCCTTCACGCCGATCTTCGCCCAATCGATGCCGAAAAACAACCCGTTCACCACTTGCGTCTGATCATCAACGATGAGTACGATCACGTCATAGCTCCCCCTTCGCTTCATTCATGCGAAATGGAATGAAAATATCGATGCACGCTCCGCCCGAGGTACTGAACAAAAACGTGCTTTTGCCTTGATAAATCACGTGGCATCTGCGGATCACGTTCAAAATGCCGACATGCGATTTCGAAGAATAGCGGTCCGGATCGTTCAGCCGGGCAAGCATATCGTCCGAAAAACCCGCTCCATTGTCTTTAATCGTAATATTGACGTATTTTTCTTCGCCATTTTCGAGCAGTCCGGCTTTAATCGAGATTTGAAGCTGCTTGCGGATCGAGACCGCATGCTTGATCGCGTTCTCGACGAACGTCAGGATCGAGAGCGGCGGAATTGGAAATTCCGTCAATCGCTCGTCCACGATCGCTTTGCAAACCAGCTCGTGCGCGGCGCTCATCTGCTGCAATTGAACATAATTTTGCACGTTGGAGATCTCGCTTGCAAGCGGAACGAGCGAGTCGTTCTCCTGGAACATATAGCGCAAATGCCGCGACAGCAGCAGGATCATCTCCTGAATTTGATCGTATTTGCGCTGCTCCGCGATGCCGAACAAATTTTTGAGGACGTTCAAGTAAAAATGCGGCTTGATCTGAATCTGGAGAAACTGAAGCTCCGCCTGCTGCTTTTTCATTTCTTTCTCATAGCTTTCGATTTTCAAATCTTTGATTTCTGTCATCATCTCGTTAAACGTTTGGCTCAGCAGCCTGAATTCGCTGACGCCGTAGCTCGTGCTCATGATGGCGCTCCAGTTGCCTTTTTTGACTTTTTTCATAGTCGATATCATGCGTGCGAGCGGCTTGAAATATGAACGTTCCAGCAGCAGGAACGAGATGAACATCAACAATAAAATAAAAACCGAGCCGACCAGGAAAGCGATCTGTACCGTGTCCAAATAAAACATGAACCCGCGGTGCGGCATGATATAAATATAATTCAACCGGGTCGAAGCGGAGTAATTTTGGACGATAAAATATTTCTGGGTGCTGCCGGAAAGATAGTAGGAGTCGGTATTTCCGCGGATGATTATGCCTTTTTGCCGGATCTCGTCGATAGAGGTCAGGGGGATGCCGTCCCGGTTGGCGAAGGCGAAAAATCCGTCTCCCTGGTTCTGGCTGAAGTTTTGCGGGACGGCCACGTTGTCGAAGTCGATCATGCTGACGGCGAATGTATCCCGGCTGCCTAGTATGCGGAACAAATAATATTTGCCGTCGATCTCGTGAGGGAACCAGCCTCTCGACCGGTAGTTTTCTTCCGTCTGAAAAACGCTTTTCAGATAGCTTTCGGCGCCTTCGCGCACGACGTGAGAATAATTTTTACTGTACGTTTTATAGAAAAGGTTATTCGCCTTCGAATACACGAACATGCCGCCAATATTTTCGTTCGTATGGAAGTAACCCTGATACTTCGTCATGAGGTCTTGCGCGTAAACTTGCAGGTCGATCGGATCCAGCTCGAACATCAGCTTCAGAAAACTGAAATCGCTCGACACCAAATTGGACATGAACACGTCGGCATTGCCGAGGTTCTTCTCGAACGCGTTCTGGTACAGCAGTACCGAATTGCGATTCGTCTGCTCAATTTTGTCGTTCAGCACCCTGACGACATACACGTTATAAACGGTCAGCAGCAAGATGAGCGGAATGATGAAGATCATCATAATGAGTACGACTTGCTTCTTGGAAGAGAGATGCAGTCTCTTTATCACGTTGCGATCACCGTCTTGTCGGATTGTGTCCACTTATCATTATATAAGCGCACAACCGTGTCAATCATTAATCGGTGCGGCGGGCTTGAACGGCGACGGCAAAAAAGCCCGGCGCAGGCCGGGCTTCGCTTTCGTCGATTCGATTGGTCACGGTTCCCAAGCTCAGGAAGCGGACGCCTGGGGCGCTTCCGGCAGTGGCTGTCTGACGACTTTGACCTCGTAAAAATTGATCTTGTTGGAAATGATGTATTCCGGCTTTTCGCGGTGGCTGTGCGATTCCCGGAAGGCTTCGCTTTTCGTCCAATTTTGGAAGGATTCCTTGTTCTCCCAGCGGGTGCTGACGGTGACTTCGTCGTATTCCTTCGTATTTTCGGTCAGCATGACCTCGAGTCCGAGGAAGCCGTCCATGCCTTCCACCTTGCCGACTTTGTTGAAGCGCTCGATCAGCTTGTCGCCGTTGCCCTTCGTGATATGAGATACGTTCGTTACGATAACCATTATTTTTTCCTCCCTTTAAATGTTCAGCGTTATGCACCGCGCATTCCTGCTATAAATGTAAGTTCCAAGTGTGAATGGCGCATGAACAACAAATTACAAACGCGGGCAAAAGTCCCGACTTATCTTCGCTGAAAGGGCATGCGGCGCACTTTGACCAGCCGGAGAGAGGACTCGTGCGATCGGATCGCAATCTCTGCGGGAAAAGCGGCGTCCGCCGCATAACCGGCTGCCCCCTCGCGCCATGCATCGGCATCGGCAGCCGTCCGCCAGCGCGTGATAACCGAGATCTCGTCGCCTACCGACTTCTTCTCCGACTGCAGCAGTTCCATGCCGAGGAAGCCGGGCATGGCGGCCAGGTCGGCGCGGGCGCTCCAGTACGCAACCAACCGCTCGCCTTCGCCGCTGGCCACCCGGTACGTATCCGTCGCCACCATGACCGCTTCCTCTTCGGCGATCGGCTCGGGCAGCGGGATGATCAGCGGGTAGGGCTCGTCGAAGCGCACCTCGGCCTCGATCTCGTAGACCTCGCGGAGGAAGGCGGACGTGATGACGCTGCTCGGTGCGCCGCGGGCCGCAATCGTCCCCGCCTTGATCGCGATCAGCTCGTCGCAGAAGGCCGCCGCCTGCTGCAGATCGTGCAGCACCATCACGATCGTCAGGCCCGCCTCTCTGTTCAGCTTCTTCAGCACGCGCATCAGCTCGAGCTGATGCGCGATATCCAGATAAGTCGTCGGCTCGTCGAGCAGCAGGATGCCCGTCTTCTGGGCGAGCGCCATCGCGATCAGCGCCTTCTGGCGCTCGCCGCCGGACAACGTATGGACCATGCGGTCCTCGTAGCTCCGCATGCTCATCTGCCGGAGCGCCCAATCGATCTCCCGCTCGTCCTCTTCGCCGAGCCGCTGCCTGAACCGGCCGAGCCGCGGCGTCCGGCCGAAGGCGACCAGCTCGCGAACCGTCAGCTCGGGCAGCGCCTCGCGCGACTGCGGCAGCATCGCCAGCGTCGTCGCGAACGCCGGCCGCGTGTAGTCGGCGGCCGGCCGGCCATTGACGATGACCGTGCCGCCGGCCGGCTTCAACAGGCCGGCGATCAGGTTAAGCAGCGTCGACTTGCCCGAGCCGTTCGGGCCGACGATCGCCGTCACTTTGCCTTCCAGCACGGCGGCATCCACCTCAAGCTGACAATACGGCTCCGCTTCGAAGCGAAGCGCCTTCGTCTCGATAGCCTTCATCGCACCCCGCTCCTTTTACGCAGCAAATAGAGAAAAAACGGCGCGCCGATGCAGGCGAGCAGGATGCCGACCGGCATCTCCGCCGGATCGAACCAGGTACGGGCGATCGTATCCGCGATGACGACCAGCGCGCCGCCGCCGGCGATCGATACCGGCATCAGATAGCGGTAGTCGTCGCCGATGAGCAGGCGGACAGCATGCGGCACGACGAGACCAACGAAGCCGACGAGTCCTGCCACGCTGACGGCCGTACCGGCGAGCAGCGCCGCGAGCGCGAGCAGCAGCAGCCGCTGCAGCTCGACCCGCTGGCCGAGAAGCCTGGCGGTCTTGTCGCCCAGCATAAGCACGTTGGCCGGCTTGATCGCCGGCATGGTCAGCGCGAGCCCGGCGAGCGCATAGGGCAGCATGAAGGACAGATGATGCCAGCTGCGTCCGTTCAGCCCGCCGGCCAGCCACGGGATGACCGCCTGGATCCGGTCGCTGTGCACGACCATGATGCCGTTCATGACCGCGCCGAGCAGCGCGCTCACCGCGACGCCCGCCAGCACGATCTTGACCGGCGAAGTGCCGTTGTCCCACGACAGCGAATAAATGAGCAGCGCCGCGACCAGCGAGCCGGCGAATGCCGCCGGAGGCAACAGATAGCTGAGCTGCGGGAGCAGAACGAGCGTTACGACCGCCGCAAGGCCGCCGCCGGCGGAGACGCCGATGATGCCGGGATCGGCCAGCGGGTTGCGCATGATTCCCTGCAGCAGCGCGCCGGAAGCGGCCAGGCAGGCGCCGACGAGCACGCCCACGAGCACGCGCGGCAGCCGGACGTCCATCAGGATGACCTCGTATTGCGAGTGCGAGCTGCCCATCAAAATATTAAAAATATCATGCAGCGGAATCGGCACCGAGCCGACCGCCAGGCCGAATACGATGCCGGCCAACAGCAGCAATGGCGCCAGCGGCACGACGATCCGCCTTCTGCGCGTCCGGTCCGCTTTGCTCATGTCGAACCGCCTTGGCCTGCGACAGCTGTGCCTGATAACTCAGCGGCGTAGGCGTCCAGCTTCCCTCGGAGCAGCTCCAGCGCTTCGACGACGCGCGTGCCGGGATTCGTGCCGAACAGCGCGGCCGGCAGCACCTCCACGCGGTCGGCGCGCACGGCGGCAACGTTATTCCAGGCCGCGTTTTTGCGCATCTCGGCGACGAAGCTGTCCGCGACTTCTTCCGGATTGCCGTGCGTCATGATAAAGATGACTTCGGGGTCGGAATCGACGATCCGCTCCGCGTTCAGCTGCGCGTACTGCGGATAGCTCTGCAGCCGCGGGTAATCCGAAGCGATGTTGTAGCCGCCCGCGGCCTCGAGCAGATTGCCCCCGAGCGAGGTGGGCAGCGCCGCCATGAACGTGCCTGGCGCGCCGTAGACGAGCAGCGCCCGCGGCCGGCCCGCCTCCGCCTTCGAGGCGAGCGCGGTCCGCTTCTCTTCGATGCCCGCGATCAGCTCGTCGGCCCGCGACGAGCGCTCGAGCAGCTGCCCGATGAGCTTGATCTGCCGCTCGATCTCGTCGATGGAGTTGGCGCTGGTCAGCACCATCTTGGCGCCGATGCCTTCGAGCGTCGGAATATCCTTGACGTTCATCGGATCGTTGCCGAGCACGACGTCCGGATGCAGCAGCGCGATCCGCTCCAGATCGACTTCGTGCGCCGTGCCGATACGGGCAGCTTGCTCCGCGCCCTCGTACGGGAGCGGCACGTCCGAATCCGGACGCCCCGCCACCTGGCCCCCGAGCGCGTAAACGATGTCCGTCTCGCCGTTGCCGAGGGTCACGATGCGCTGGGGCACGCCTTTTAGCGCGACCTCCCGCCCGGCAAAGTCCGTGACGACCAGCTTTCCTTGGCCGGCGGCTGCCGCCGTTGCTGCCTGCTGCGGCTGTCCGCCGCAGCCTGCCAGCGCAAGCGGAATCGCCAGCATGAACGCCGTCCAAGCGATTCGCCGCACCGGACGGCTTAATTGATACCTGCTTAACGTTTTTGAAGCCGACTTCTTCTCCACCACCATACGCCTCCTGCTGCTAATACCACGATCGCGGCCGCCAATCCAATGATGAGTCCGTTATTCTCTTTTTTCGCCGAAGCCAGCGGCTGCGCGCCGGAGGTCTCTCCCGCTGCCGTCTCGGCGCCGGCTCCCGCTTGTGCCGACACGGCTTCGGCCGAAGCGTCCGCTTGGCCCGGATCGGCTGCCGCGGCATCGGCGCTCGCTTCGACGTCAGCCGCTTGCGCAGACGCGCTGGCAGACGGCTCCGCCGACGGCGATTCCGCGGCGTCATCGCCGCCAGACGCCGCGCCTGCCGATGACGTTGCCGATGCGGACGGCTCTGCCGGCGACGCCTGCCCGCCGCCGCTTGCGGCATTCGCGTCCGGCGTTGCCGTCGCGGTCGCGCCGGCCTGCGGCGTCGCCGTCGCTGCCGCGCTCGCCTGCGGCTTCGCCGTCGATGCCGCGCTCGCCTGCGGCTTCGCCGTCGCTGCCGCGCTCGCCTGCGGCTTCGCCGTCGCTGCCGCGCTCGCTTGCGGCTTCGCCGTCGCTGCCGCGCTCGCCTGCGGCTTCGCCGTCGCTGCCGCGCTCGCTTGCGGCTTCGCCGTCGGCGCTGCGCTGGCCTGCGGCTTCGGCGTCGCCGTCGCGGCCGGCGTCGACGCAGCAGGCTTGCCTGCCCCCGCCTTCACCAATTTCAGCGAATCCGCCTTAAATTCGAACCGAATCGTATAGTCGTGGTCGTAGTCGATGTCCGGCACCGTCACGTGTATCTTCGACAGCATGGGCGACGACGGCAGCTCGGACACCGCGAAGACGACTTTTCTGGTATCGGCCTTCGTATCCTTGCTCAAAATGCGCGTATTGACGTAGCCGCCGCCGCTTCCCGGCACCTTGAACTCCGTCACCCACTGACTGTGATTGATCGTCATTTGAATTTGAACGTTGCCGTTGTCGATGACGACGGTGGCCGGCTTTTCCCAATAATCGTTGGCCATCGACACCGAATCGTTTTCCGCTTGCAGAATCTGGTAGTCTACCGTATAAGTGCCGTCCGTCTGCGCCGCTTCGGCTCGTCCTGCCGAGAACGGCAGGCCAAGCGCCAATAGGAGCGCGACGATCCATGTCCATGCTGCTTTCTTTTTCATTGCCGAATTCAAGTTATAGCCTCCTCTATCGTTTGCCGGCGTTGTCCGGAAGCGGCGCTGCCCGCGCGCAGCGGCACGATGTACATGCCTGCCTCCTCGTCGCGCCGAACCAGCGCTTCCACGCCGTAGATGTCCTTGATCGTTTGCGCCGTCACGGCTTCCTCGGGAGGTCCCTGCAGCACGACGCGTCCTTCCTTCATCGCGATGATCCGGTCGCAGTAGCGTACCGCCTGATTCATGTCGTGCAGCACGACGACGATGGTCAGACCATGGTCGACGTTTAATCCGCGAATCAATTCCATCAGCTCGATCTGGTAATACATATCCAGGAATGTCGTCGGTTCGTCCAGCAGCAGCACCTGCGTCTTCTGCGCCAGCGCCATCGCGATCCATACGCGCTGCCGTTCTCCGCCGGACAGCTCGCCGATGCGCTGCTTGCGCTTCTCGGTCAGCCCGGTGCAGGCGATCGCCCAATCCACCGCCTCCTCGTCCTCCGCGTCGCGCTGTCCGAGCAGCTTGCGGTGCGGCAGGCGGCCGTAGGCGACGATCCGCTCGACCGTAAGGTCTGCGGGCGCGCCGTTGTGCTGATGCACGGCCGCCAGCTTGCGCGCCAGCTCCCGCGGCTTATAAGCCGCCAGCGCTTTGCCGTCGAGCACGGCCGAGCCGCTCTGCGGCGCGATGCTGCGGGCCATCACGCCGAGCAGCGTCGACTTGCCGCTGCCGTTGGGACCGATGATGCCGGTCATTCGTCCGGCGTCGATCGTCGCCGTCACTTCCTTTAGCTGATCCGTCTTGCGGTCGTACGAATATTTAATCCGGTCAAGCTCCATAGGCGCGATCACTCTTTCTCAGCATGAAAATCAAAAAGGGTCCGCCGATGACGGTCATAATGATCGAAGCGGGAATCTCGGTCGGCGCCAGGACGGTGCGTCCGAGCGTATCGGCGGCCAGAATCAGCAGGGCGCCCGACAGCATGGAAAACGGGATCAGCACCCGATGATCGGAGCCGACCAGCAGCCGCGCGATATGCGGAATAAGCAAGCCGACGAAAACGATCAGCCCGCCGACGGCCGTCGCCACCGAAGCGAGCAGCACCGCGATCGCGGAGATGATCAGTCTCGCCCGCACGACGCGGAACCCGAGATTGCCCGCCGTCCGGTCGTTCAGCGCCAGCGTATTGCACCAGCCGCATACGAGCAGCGCCAGCACCAGCCCGACCGAGCCGTACACGCCCAAGATGCGGACGTCCTCCCACGTTTTCATCGTGAAAATGGAACTGACGGCCTGGTTGACCGACGTAACGGCGTAGCTGCCCCGGTAGTTAAACGATTGCCCGAGGCCGGTGAACGTCGCATTGATCGCGACGCCGACCAGGATGAGCCGCATCGGATTAAGTCCAGAGCGCCACGACAGCGCATAGACGAGCAAGCAGGCGAGCGCGCCGCCGAGGAAGGAAAAGAAGGGCATCCAAAAAAATAAATTCGGGAAGATCGTCACCATCGCGAGCGACACGACGCCGGCGCCCGACGAGATGCCGATCACGCCCGCGTCGGCGAGCGGATTGCGCATGACCGCCTGCAGCAGCACGCCGGATACCGCAAGCGCCGCTCCCGTAAAGATCGATACGAATATACGCGGCAAGCGCAAATCGCGAATGACATTGACATTCTCGTTATCCCCGCGCGCGAGACCCTGCACAAGCTCGATAAATCCGACCTTGATGCTGCCCAGCATCATGGAAGCCGCGACGGCGGCGATCAGCAGGACGGTAACGATGGCAAAATAAAGCGTCTTTTTCGACATGATCGATTTCCTCTTTCCTTTCAAAAACGGCGATTACGGATAAAGCCTCTTGTACAGCGCCTCCAGCGCATCGTTCGCCGCGATGTTGCCGGTCGTGCCGAACAGCTCTTCCTCGAGGTCGTATACGCGCCCGTTCTGGACGGCCTTGAAGTGCTTCCAGATGTCGTTTTTCTTGAATTCCTCGTCGAACATCTTGACCACTTCCACCGGCATGCCGTGCGCCGCGCGCAGGATGACGTCGGGATTCGCCTGCTGCAAATATTCCGTGTTGGAAGCCAGGTATTCTACCTTTTCTCCTTGCACGATATTGACGCCGCCGAGCAGCCGGACGAGGTCGCCGATGTACGAATGCTCGGTCGCCACCAGATAACTGCCCGGGACGCCCAGCAGGATCAGCACCGACGGCTTTTCCTTGCCGGCCGCTTCCGCCTGGAGCTTCGCCAGCGTATCGTTGTAGCTGTTCGCCAGCTTTTCGGCCTCCGCTTCGCGCCCGAACTTGGTCCCTAGCCCCCGGATCTCCTTCTGCATGCTCGACAGGCTGGTCAGATCCAGGAAGGAAGCGTTCAAGCCGATCTGCTTAAAAGTGGGCTCGAGGTCATACTGAAGCGTCGTGACCGACAGTACGTCGGTCGGCCGAAGCGACTTGACCAGCTCCATGTCCGGACTCATCGGATTGCCGACCTTGGTCACCTTGGCATATCGCTCCGGCAGCGTCTTCGCGCTTGTCGGAATGCCGACCAGATCGACGCCGAGCGCATCCAGCATCTGCGTCACGGCCACCGTCGTCGAGACGATCCGGTATTCCGGCGCCTCCGCGCTCTTTGACGGATCCGCTTCTTCGGAGCCGCTTGCGGACCCGCTTGCAGCCGCGCTCGCCGCAGGGCTCGCGGGCGTGCCTGATTTTGCAGCGTTCGCGCCGCCGCAGCCGGCCAGCAGTACCATCCAGACCAACAGCAAGGCGATGCCGGTCATTCCACGTTTTGTCGCGTTCATAATTCCTCCCGATTAAAACACGGCAGAGGACACCGTCAAGGGTCCTCTGTCCGTTGCTATGAGTGAATGCGCGCGGCGGCATGCCTGCCTCGGTTAACCGCCGCGATAAAGCTGCTTGCCTTATGCTTTGGCGGCTTCGCTCTCCGCCTTGGCGCCGGCAGCCTCAGCTTCCTTCTTCGCCTTTGCATCCGCTTCTGCGTAGTCCAGCGCCCGCAGCACGAGGGTGATCGCCTCGGCTCTCGTCGCCGGAGACTTCGCGCCAAAGAGATTGTTGCTGCCGCCCTGGATCAGTCCCAGCTTGACGGCCGCCGCCACGTAAGGGCGGGCATAAGCCGGAATTTGCGAAGCGTCCCCGAACGCGAGCGACGCATTCGCTTCAGGCGCGATGCCGAGCGCCCTGACGATCATGACAGCGAGCTCGGGACGGCTGATCTCCTTCGCCGGACGGAACGTGCCGTCCTCGAAGCCGCCGATGATGCCTGCCGCGACTGCCTGCTTGATGAACGATTCCGCCCACGGCCGAATATCGGCCGCATCCTTGAAGTTTAGCTCGGCTTCCTCGCCTTGCAGGTCCAGCGCTCTGCCGAGCAGCACCGCGAACTCGACGCGGCTGATCGCTGCGTTCGGCTTAAAGTTGCCGTCCGAATAGCCGTTGACGATGCCGAGCTTGACCGCGCGGCTGATCGAAGCCGCGGCCCAGTGCTTCGCCGTATCGAAGAACTCCGCGCCGAGATTTTCATCCGTGCCGCCGGAGCTGCCGCCGCCGTTTGCGCTGCCGCCGCCATCCGTTTCGGACTCTTCCTTGTCACCGTCAGGCAAAACAAGCGGCCTTCTCGATCCGAAGTATTCCCCTCCCCATTCAGCAACCTTCGTAAAGCTGCCAAGCTGAATTTGCACGTTATAATCATGGAAATACTTAATTTCAGCCCAGTCTATCTTCACCCATCCGTTCAAACGAGCAGTAAGGTCGTTCACCGGGAATCGCACCCATCTCGTATTGCCTGCCGCGTCGCTCGTTACTGTTTCCGTTGACGAGCCGCCTACGGTGAAGGCTGTAATCTCTTTGCTTTGAGCCAGCCAGATATACACGTACTTCTTGCCGTTTTCCACTAGCAGCCGCCCCGGATGAGCTGCATAATCGTCCATAATCGACGTTTCTTCCGTTCCTTGCTTCAGAATCGTGAAGCTGATCTGATACTTGCCGTCCGTCAGCTCTGTGCCTGCACCGGTGCCCGGGTTGCCGCCGGAAACATTAACCGCAGCGCGGAACGTCTTAATCGCATCGTCCAGCGTCTTAACCGCGGCATCGCTCAGCGCCTGCGTGCTGGCCAGCCGAGTCGCTTCCTTGCCGGCCGTTGCGACGGCTTGCTCCAGCGCCGTCTTCGCGCTTGCCGGATATTGGCCGGCTGCGGTGCCGACGACTGCGGCGGCGAGCTCGCTCTTCGCGGCGGCAACCTTGGCATCAAGCGCTTTGTTGTCGACGTCGCTCCAGTTGAGCCGCGCATCGAACGTCGTTCCGTCAGCGACGAGCTGGACGGTCGTCAGCGTCGCCAGATCCGGAACCTCGATTTTGACGCGACGGGTATCGTTCTGCGCATCGGCGCCCGTCTGCTCGGCATCGACGAAGGCAGCGCCGTTTTTAACGCGTACAGCCGTCACCTTCGAGCTGTTTTTAATCGTGAATTGAGCATAAGAGACGCCCGATGCCGTCGAAATATCGGCCTTGCCGTCCAGGTAGGCGGCGACCGGCGAGAAATCGTCCCCATCGGCTTCGGCAGCCGTAAAGGAAGTCGCGTAAGCCGCGCTTTGAAGGAAATCTACGACTGCATCAGCAAGCACGCTGTCTGCGCTCACAATCTTTGAATAGATGGATGCCAGGTTGTCGCCGGTTGCTTTCGCTTCCGTAATGGCTGCCTGAAGCGCATCTCGTGCCGCCTTGTCCTGCTTATACGCGCCGCCGCTGCTTTCTGCCTTGTCGTGCAGAACCTGCGCCGCAGCGATACGGGTTTGCAGGCCGTTCAATTCCTTGTAGTTGTAGCTGATATAGACGGCGCGCTCTTGGCCGCCCACGAAATAGCGGAGATAGGAAATGCCGTCGCTGTTCGGATACGAATGTGTTTTAAACTGGAATACCGTCTTTCTGTAGTCCGCGAATGACAGCAGCTTGACCGCTTTGTAATAATCAACAAATTCATCATAGGTTGGCATCGTATATCCGGAGTTGAGGGCCACAGACATGTAAGCAGCGCCTGTGACAGAGAGCTTCATCGGTACGTTCGCGTACTTCGTGCCATCTACATCGTTATAAAGCTGGTATGCTACGCCGACAAAATCGGAAGCAAATTTTGACTGTTCAGTGGCTAACGTCGGATTGCTCAGAACATAAATCGGCAGCGGATCTGAATTAAGCCTGTAATAATAGTTTGTATAAGAATCCAGTCTGCTTTTGAGTGTTTTGACCCGCGAGGCTACCGTCGCGTCCGTAGCGGTCACTGTGTCCATTGTCGTTTTAGCGGACGTTAGTGCACTGGCAATCATCGATTGCGCGTCCTTGTGGTATTCGCCTGCCGAGACGACGGGATTAAGATAAGTGTCCACATCGTTGCCCGGGTCGTCATCTCCGTTGAGGGCCGCGCGAGACGCCGCGTCCGCCGCGCCTACGATGCCCGCAGCCTGCACTTTGTCGTACAGCGCCTGAACCTTGGCGATCGCTTCCCTAAGCTCGGTTTTGTCGGCTTGCTTAACGGAAGCCTTGAAGGTATTGATTGCGTGGGTCAGATCGACGTAGGCCGACGAAATCTCGGCCGGGCTCGAACTCGGGTTGTTCGCTTTATCCCGGGCCGAACCGATCTGAAGATTGAACAGCACCTTGGAGTTGGACGGATACTGGCCGTATGCATCGCCGACGACCGCACTGCCGTATACGGCCTGCGCCGCCGAGATCTGATCGTTCAGCTGCTCGAGCGTGTATACCGGAGCCTCGCCGCCGGGCTCGCCGCCCGTTTCCGTGGGCAATCCGGCGGCTTCGAACTTCAACTGGGCGTTGTACCAGTTGTCGTAATCGATGCCGGGAACGATGATATGCATCAATACGTCGACGGTATCCGCCCCTTGCTCCAGCTCGGCGGATACTTCAAGCTGTCCGCCGGACGAGCGGCTGAACGGCTGGTAGCCTTCCATGCCGGTCACGACATTGCCGGAGATCGTCGCTTTAGGCTGTCCTGCCTTGCGATAAGCGAGGTAAACGATCCAATTTGCGCTAGCGTTTGGAACCTTATGGTAGAATGTCGTTTTTCCGTTGCCCACGACCAGCCGGCCGGAATGTTCGACCCACATGAATTCATTGGCTGCCGATGTGTCGGTCGTTCCGTCTTTTAAGTATTTATAAGGCACATCGGTATATTCCCCGTCCTTAACCGTCGCCGTGCTGCCGGCAGCCGTCCCCAGCTGCGGGAGACTGAGCAGCAGCAGCGCCGCCAGGGCGACCAGTGCCCACTTTCTGATCCGCGTTTTCAACTGTACGATCTCCTGTCTTTTTAAATTTTCAGGGAAAGTTCCCTGCATCAGCGCTATTAAACGTGCCGGTTTGAAAGCGAGAGTCCGATGCCATTTCTGGGTCAGCCGTCGACGTCCGCGCCGGACCGCGTTGATTTCGATGGTCGGGTCCAACTTTTTTTCACTGCATGGTTAGTTCCAGATCGAGCCTCATTCATGAGAGGACCGGTACGACGCTCCCTGGAGCGGGATGTCGTACCGGCGCGTTAAAAATTCTTCGATTGCTTCTTTCAGGTCGTCAGGACATTAAAGCCAGTGCACTTCCAGGTCATACCAGGTGTCATGAACCGTGATCGGGCCGATCGCGACGACTACGTGCAGCGAGATATCGAAGTTCGCTGCGTCGGAGCCAGGCAGTACGAACGTCGTCAGGCCGGTCGTCGCGTTATAAGAACCGTTGTAAGACGTCGCGCCGATCTTGATCTGCGGGAAGTAGTTGCCGCCTTGCAGCTTCAGCGTGACCGTGCCTGCCGTGTCGTCGATCGAAGCGTCGCCCGAGATGTAGCCGCTCGAGTGCTCGTGGTACTCGCCGTCGTAGTAGAACTCATAGGCATGGGTGTGCGTCGCCGCGAAGGCCGGAACGACCATGACCAGCGCGAACACCATCATCAGCAGGAAGGATACCGAACGTTTCATTGTTTTTGTCATCATTTGCACGCTCCTTAAAAGTTTGGATGATTGCTTTGCTTCGTTGTTGCGAACCTGGACGACGTTGCAGCAGCAGCGAGTTTGAGGCATCCCTCCCGTTTTCCAATTCTGATAACGATTATCATTATCAGTTACGAGTTTGATACTAACCCAATAAAATCCAAACTGTCAATCAATTTTTTTCTATAATTTTTTACTTATGTTTTATTTTCCCTAATTGACGCACGTGCCCATTCTAGTGCTAGCCTATCTACGAATTATGAATGGACAGTGAACAATAAATTACAATTTTGGCGAACGCATCAGCCGCTTCCGCTCGCTAACCGGGTATCGTCACCCGGAAGGTCGTCCCCTCGCCGATGCGGCTGAACGCCTGGATCGTCCCTCCGTGCCTGTGGACGATGGCCTGCACGATCGACAGTCCAAGCCCCGTGCCGCCCGAAGACCGGGAGCGGGAGCCGTCTCCCCGATAGAAGCGGTCGTAAATATACGGCAGCTGTTCCTCGGGTATCCCGTCCCCGGTATCGGACACCTCGACGACGCAGGCTCCGCCCGCCTCCAGCGCGCGAACCGCGATCGACCGCTCGTCCGGAATGTGACGGATCGCGTTGAACAGCAGGTTTGTCCAGACCTGGTGAAGCAGCGCCTCGTCGCCGCGTATCGTAAGGCTTGGCGGCACCGATAGCTTGACCGACAGCTGCTTTTCCGACAGCTGCCACTGCATCAGCCGCAGCGCATGCTGAAGCTGCCGTCTCAGCGGGTGCTCCCGCTTGTCCAGACGCTCGCCGTCGGCACGGTCGAGCGTCGACAACAGCAGCAGCTGCCGGCTCATCTCCGCCAGCCTCCGCGCTTCTTGGCCGACGATGTCCGCATATTCGATTCGCTTAGCGGCGTCCAGCTCCGGCTGCTGCAAAATGTCCGCGAAGCCCTGGATCGAGGATAGCGGCGTATGAATCTCGTGCGATACGTTCGCGACGAAGTCCCGCTTGGCGAGGTCCGACCGCTCCAGCTCCCGGCTCATCGTCTCGAAGTGACGCGCCAATTGGCCAATCTCGTCTCTTCGGTTCGTGTTCAGCCGAATCTTGTATTCGCCCTGCGCGAGGCGCTTGGTCGCTTCGGTCAATTGCGTGACCGGCTGGACCAGGTAGCGCGTGCTGAGCAGGAAGCTCGGAATGCTGAAGGCGACCGTAAATACGAAAATAAGCGCGAAAAAGACGCGCAGCTCCCCAAACTGCAGACGGACGTCGGGCCGCAAAAACATCGCGTAATTCACCCCGGAGATTTGAAGCGGGACGCCTACGGTGTTGCTTAAGCCGTTCTCGAAGTATCCCGTCAAAAACGGCGAATCTGGATAATGGGCGATGCCGTGATAGACGTTCCCCGCCAGCACCTGCTCGCGCACGTCCGCGGCCAGGTTCTTTTTGCGAAAAGAATGCCCGAAATAAAACTCGCGCCCGGTACGATCGGTCAAATAAATCTGGTAGCCGAGCGAGGACGCATTGCGCATATAATCTCCGACCGCCTCGGGGTATTGCTCGACGAACGTCCGCGCGTCCTCCGCAATGCCGATCATCTTGGCGTCGTGCAGCGGCTTGAGCTTCCAATGATAATACGCGTTCGATACGTAAAATCCGAGCACGCTGCTCAGCGCCACCGTATACAAAATAATGACGAAAACGCGGAAATACAGCGACTTCATGAGCCGGCAGCCTCGATCTTGTAGCCGATCCCGCGGACCGTATGGATGGAAAAATGCCGTTCGCTGCCGATGAACCTTTTGCGCAAGCGCTTGATATGTACGTCCACCGTTCGTTCGTCGCCCACGTAGTCCTGCCCCCATACGAGCCGTATCAGATCGTCGCGGGAAAAGAGACGGCCCGGATACTGCGCCATCTGCGCCAGCAGCTCGAACTCCTTGAGCGGTAGGACGATGACGCTGTCTCCGTCGATGACTTCATAGTTTTGCAGATCGATGACGAGCTCGCCCAGCCTGAGCTTGCCGCTCGACGGAATCAGATAACGCCGAAAGAGCGCTTTGACCCGGAACAGCAACTCCTGCAGTTCGTAAGGCTTGGTGATGTAGTCGTCCGTGCCGCTGAGAAACCCCCGCTCCTTATCCGCCAACTGTTCTCTGGCCGTGAGCATGATGATCGGAATATCGTAGCTGTCGCGGATGTGCTCGCATAAGGTCCAGCCGTCGACCTTCGGCATCATGACGTCGACGATCGCCAGATCGATCGCCTGCTCCTTGAGCACCTCGATCGCCTGCTCGCCATCCTGCGCCTCGATCACCCGATAGCCCTGCCGCGTCATGAAGTGATTGAGCAGCGAACGGTGATGGATATCGTCGTCCGTAACCAGCAATTGCTTCATACGCCCGTTTTCACCCGCCCGCAGCCGCATATGTTAACGGTCATTCCTGAAACGCCTCTTTCGTTCTCATATATGAGATTAATTCTCATTTTACCGATACTGATTCTCATTATCAACGTATATTTAATCATTTGCAGGCTTTCTTCAGATTAGACCGATATTGTGAACATTGCATGAATGCGAGATTACAAATCTCGCGACAGCACGCTTCTCCTCTCGAATCAAGCAAGATCCCGCAACCTATTCGATGATGTAAAAAAACAAACACTCTTCCGGCTGCGCCGTCGGAGTGTTTGTCAGCATAGCTGCGCTAAGGATACATAATGTGGCTGGTCAGACTCAACGTACCGATCTGCGGGTTCCAGGCGTTCGTCGGCGAAGGCTTAAAAACGATCTTCAGATACTGCGTACCGACCGGCAAGTTCCCGCTGTAGTTCACTTCAGTCCAATTGCCCGGCGTCGGCACCGCCGCTTTGGCCGGCGTGAACAGTGTGTACGTCGCGTTGTCCGGCGAAGCGTAAAATTCGAGATCGTCCACCGTCTCGTAGGGGAAAACCCAGGATTTAACCGTGAAACGGGACAAATCCATATTCGCCTCAGCCTTATAAACCACGTATTCCGCCGTGTTTGTCGTCCTGACCAGCCTTGAAGCATCGTTGCCGATATGCTCCGCGTTGGAGCCGGTGAACAACACATGCGCGCTGCGGTCGTACATATGACTGTAATCGTTCAAATCGTCCGTTACCGTGATGCTCGGCACTTTGCTCGTAATATGAACATCGCCGATCTGCGGATTCCAGGCGTAAGCGGAGTTCAGGCGGAAGACGATTTTCAGATACTTGGTGCCTTGCGGCAGCGAACCGCTATACTTTACTTTCTGCCACCCCGTGAGCTCCGACGTTTTGGTCGGCGTATACAACGTATAGACGTCATTGTCCGGCGAAGTGTAGATTTGGAAATCCGTCTTCGCCTCCGCCGGCAGGAACCAAGTCGTGACGTCGAAGTCCGTCATATCCATATTGTAGGGCGCTTTGTAAATGAGGTATTCGCCGGAGCCGGCACTGACTGTCTTCCGGGTGACGCGCGACGTGTCCCCGTTGAAGTAAATCGGGTTGCCGGCTTCGAACGCGAGATTCGCGCTGCTCGCGAAAACGTTGCTGAAGTCGTTTAAAGAATCGTTCATCGTGTGCTCCCTGACCGACGGAGGTGTGGATGTCGTTAGCTTTTTGCTGGTGAATCTCACTTCTCCAATCTGCGGATTCCACTTATAAGCGGAATTGAGCCGGAAGACGATTTTCAAGAATTTAGTTCCTTCGGGCAAAGAACCGCTGTACTTTACTTTCTGCCATCCCGCGAGTTCAGAGGTTTTCGTCGGCGTATACAACGTATAGGTCAGATCGTCCGGCGAAGTGTAAATCTGGAAATCTGTCTTGGCTTCCGCCGGAAGGAACCACGTCGTCACTTCGAAGTCGGTCATCTCCCTGTCCTCGTCAGCCTTGTAGACGAGATATTCGCCCGTCGTGCGCGGGGAAGTCCGCATGGCCCGGGACGTATCCCCATTGAAGTAGTTCGGCGTTCCCCGCTCGAAGTCCAGCGTAGAGCTGTGCGCATAGACTTGCGTATAATCGTCCAGCACATCCACCGTCGTCATCACGTCCGGCTTCGGCTCCGCGGGCGGATTGACCGGCGGGATCTCCGATGGCGTCGGCAGAGGCGTGGACACGCTGTCGTCGTATTGGAACCGGACCGCGTGCGAACGACCGTTCAACTGATCAGTGTTTACTTCAAACTTGATCGTAGGGCTGAGCTGCAGCACCGTAACGGTCGAATCCTGCGCCAGTACGGACAGCCCTTTTCTGAAAATCTCGAAAGTAAGCTTCGTCTGGCGCTGCGTAGGATCGGATACGGCCACGTCCAGCTCGCCCGCCTCGTCCTTCAGCGTGATCGAAGAGGCGTTCGAAGCCGTGACTCTCCCCGCCGTGCCCGGCTGCCAGAAGTTGGCGCCGAATACGTTTGTCGTTTTCTCCCGAACGGCCTGGATGTTCCGGTTATTCGCGACGATCTCCACATCCGGATTCAAACTGTAAGACGCCGTCTCCGCTGCCGACTTGTTGGGCAGGAGCACATACGAATAATCCTTGTTGACCGGGCTTTTGCCATGATCGTACCACATCGTCAAGTAATTCTTGCTCACATCCGTCGTCGCGCCAGCCGTCGTGAGCTGCGAGTACTTGCCTACGGACGCGGCGCGCTGGCCTTTGATCGTGGCCGGTTCCGGGAAATAATAGCCCCCCGTCCCTTCCAGGTAGGCGTATGAAACGTTGCTCATCTCCTCCTCCCAACCTAGAACGGCCGGCTTGGAGACGCCGTTGACGATGAACTGCTCATCCCCTTTGGCAACCCGCGTATCGTGCAGCGGATCCAGGACGGACCCTAGCGCGTTCGGCGCGTACAGCTGAATCTCCGATACTTTCCCCGGGTCCCCCGCTTCGTCGGGATGTACGGTGAGTTTGACGTATCTGGCCGTCGAATCCGCGAGATCGTACGCGCGGATCTCCGAGGTCTGCCCCGCGCTGGCGCCGCTGTATACGGACGACCATACCGATTGATCCTGGGAGGTCTCGATATCCAGCGGATACGAATGCAGCCGGCCGTCTGCAAATGCGATTCCCGCATAACCCAGTTGAACATCATGGCCCATATCCAGCACCAGCGACTGTCCATCCGCTTGTGCCGTCCAGTAGGTCGAGATGTCGAAGTCGGCGGCGACCGGGACGGGAGTGCCATACGTGACATCGGTCACGCTCGTGACGGCGAGCGCTGTGACGGAAGGCGGAATAATCGGATTGCCGGCCCCCGAAGGCGCGTAAATTTGCACCTCGTTATAACTGTTGTAGTCGTTGTTGGAATTGCCTTTACCGACGATCTTGACGTATCTGGCCTGTACGTCCGGGAAGTCGAACACCTGGATGATCGAGTCGTTGGCAACGACGCTGGAGCTGCCGCTAAATGCCGTCGTCCAGTTCGCGTTGTCCGTCGAGACCAGGATATCGAACGCGGAAGTTCTCGTATTCTGAACATAGAAGCTGATGCCGACATAGCCGACGGGTTGAATCTTACCCAGGTCGAACTGAAGCCATTGGCCTTTGCCGAGGCCCGACCAGCGAGTGCCAAAGTTATTGTCGAACGAGCCTTCGCGGAGGATCTTGTCGTTCGCGCTGTCCGTTACCGCATACACCTTGTGCCGTAGAGGCTCCGCGCCGACCGGAAGCGCGGCGGGAGAAGCCGGATCGATCCCTTTGGTGAAGACGGGCTTGTTCAGCATCCGGTTTTCGATCGTCGTCTCGATCGTTCGGTTATCGGTGCTGCTGATTCCCGCGCCCAGCGCGACCACTTCGTCATCGAACATGAACCAAGATTTCTTGGCCGTTAACGAACTTCCGTAAGCTTTGTAGTCCATGCCGACCGTCGAATGCTGCCCGAGCAGCTCCGAGCCGCCCGCGAAGGTTTTGGGACTTCGGTATCCGGTACCTTCGTTGTCCGTTCTAGGCATCGTGTCCACCGTCGTTCCCGGAAGACGGTATTTGTTCACCGTCGGCCAGTAATCGTAATATTGCCTCTGATCGCCATTGTACAGATAAGTCATGCCCGAGCCGGTGTACCAGGCCGTCATATTCTCGCCAACCGTCGCTTCGTAAGTCCCGATCCGATTGGAGGACATGCTCACGCCGAAGCCGAAGCCGGGACGGAGATGGACGGCGCGGTCCATGCCCGCATACACCTTGCTCGCGATCAACTCGCCTCTTGGCTGAACGGCCGGATCGTTCACGATGTCCAAGGTCAAACGGGCCAAAGTCAGATTGACGTCGTTATAGTAATCGAAATCGTTCTCGGCTTGCACCCAGTATTTGACCATCGACTTCATTCGCGCGGCGTCTGCTGCCGGAGCCATTTGCGTCAGGCGCACGATCGCGGCGATCGCCCTGTTGCCCGTATTGTGATCCTGGTCGTAGCTGCGGACGATCACTCGTCCGCGCGTCATATCCATGAACGCGCCATCGTAGATAAGCGGCTCGTAGGCGTCGTACACCCATTGATACACGCGGCCGGCATCCGGATCTACCGGTTCCCAGGAGGATCCGTCCAGCATGTACAGGACGTTGCCGAGCTCCTGAAGCAAGCTTACGCCGTATCCGCCGGTGTAGGCGAAGACGTCATGCTGGACAAAGGAGCCGTCTTCATAGAATCCGTCTCCGACATCGACATAATCGAATACCGGGCTTAACCCGTCTCTTGCCGAAGCGAGCTTGGCGGCCGACTTGACCAGGATGCCGCGCAAGGCGATGATGTTGCATTTCCAGACGAGATTGGCGCCGGTATTCACTAGCTGATTGTAGTTCACTCTCTCCGGCACGGGGGAGAACCGATCGATCGGCTTCATATAATTCGCGATCTGGGTCGGCGTCAGATCGTCGTACATGAGGACGACCGTGTCGTTCAGCTGCAGGGGGGACCCGATCTCCCAATCCCACCAATTGTCGTAGTAAGCTCTCGTCTCGTTGTACCGGTTGGCGTACATCCAATCCAGCGCGCCGATGATGTCCGACTTCAATTGCTGATTGCCGTAAAGGCTTGAGCCGTAGGTCGAGTAGGCGACCGCCATGTCTTTAATGCGCTGATAAGATTGCGTGACGTTGGTGGACAAAGTCGGGCTGGCGAGCTCGCTCCACAAATAAGTCCGGTTGGCGCTCTTGTCCATCGTGCTCCAGGTGGTTTGACTTAAGGCATTCAATTTGCGTGAGACGATCGGATCGTTGACGTCGTATCCGGTGCCGCCGATCAAATTTTCCCGCCACTTCAGCCGCATCGTGTCGAACTCATCGTAGGAAGCGCTTACTTTTCCGGATGCGAAGGAGCCGACGAAGGAAACGAACAACGTCAAGATCAATAACGCGCTAAGCTTGGCTTTCCATTTTCTCACGATTACACCTCTTCTTCTCGAATGAATGGGCTTGCGTTGCCTGAGCCTGAGCTTAAGCCTAGCTTGAAGTTATAGAAGTAAACGCAGGGAACAACCGCGGCTATCCCCTGCGCCTTAACCTTCATCTCCCTTCTTTTACTTTTTAGTGGCGTTATACCAATCCGAAGCCTGCTTGATGGCGTCGGCGCCCCCCAGGGATTTGTATTGCTTCACGAAGTCGTCGAAGGAATCGAGCGGCTTTTCGCCCATGATGATCTGCGTGGCCGTCTCCAGGTAGAGCGGCATCGCGTTATAGCCGAAGTTCGGCACTTCTGGCTGATTGGTCTTGATCGCAGGCATGCCCGCCATCAGGTTCGGTATCGATTCGCCGCGGGCGACCTCGTAAGCGAGCTTCTGCTTCTCGAACGCTTGATCGTTGCCCAGCTTGATCTTGAGCAGCTCTTCATTGTATCCGACGATATTCAAGACGACCGATCTCCATGTACTGGTCTTCGCGTCGGCGTCCTTTTGCTTGTCGTAGACGATCTTCCCGTTATCCTTGGTATACGTATCTCCCGGAATGCCGAAGTTGACGAATTCCTGGCCTTCTTCCGTCGCCAGCCAATCGAAGAACTTGATCACGGCCGCAGGATCCTTGGCTTTTTTTGTAATGAGATAGACCTTGTTGGTGGAGGTTCTTAACGAGCCTGCGTCCGTCACGCCCGGGGCCTTAGGCGTAGGAATCGCAATGACGTTGGGATGCTCGTTCGGCAGCGATTTATTCAACCGGTCCTGCCAATCCCACGCCAGGGACGGGTCATGGTTCCACATGCCGACGATGCCTTGCTGAATTTTCTGCTCCCACACGTTGCGCTTGTTCGTCATGAACTCGCTGTCGATCAGCTTTTCCGCGTACATCGTCCGCATAAAGTCGAGACCCTGCTTGTGGTTGCTCGTAATGAAGCCCGGCAGCAGCTCGTTATTCTCGTATTTGGCCGTCGTATGGTTCTGGCCGTACATGCCGAAGATGTTGTTCACCCAAGTTAAATTCTCGCGAGAGGAGAAGGGAATCTCATCCTTCAGTCCGTTGCCGTTCGGATCCTTGTCCCGGAACGCCCGGAGCAGTGTCAGCAGTTCGTCCGGCGTCTTGGGCGCATCGGGCAAGCCGACCTTATCCATCCAGTCCTTGCGGATGTAGATGATGCTGTTCTCCGTCACGTTGCCGCCGGCGGGCTCGGGGATGCCGAGGATCTTGCCATTGATCGAGACCGCGTCCCAAGCGGCTTGCGGAATGACTTTTTTCAGGTTGGGCCCGTATTTATCGATATAATCGTTAAGCTCGAGCAGTTGGTCGTTCTCATACAGCTCGCCTCCCGCGTACCAGCCCATGACGACGTCCGGAATGTCGCCTGCCGCATACTTGGTGCTGAGCTGCTGGTCCATCTGCGTATGCGGCAGAAAGACGACGTCCAGCTTGGCGTTCGTCTTGTCCGCCAGATACTTCAGCGTCGGATTGTCCATCGTCGCGCCGCCGGGAACCGGCTGGCTGAAGTCCGACGTGAAGATTCGAATGGAAGCCCGCTCGGCCGGCGCGCTGCTTGAAGCAGCGGAAGAAGCTGAAGGCGATCCGCCAGACGCCGGTGCGGTCGAGGCGGAGGAACCCGTCTTTTCCGACGCGCACGCGGACATCGTGAATACCATCGTTGCCGCGAAGACGCCGAGCAACCCCTTTTGTTTGTTTAACATTCTTGTGACCTCCTCATGGAATGATGCATCTATATGAAGACGCTCCGTCTTCATCGCGCTTGCCGGTTATTCTTTGACGGAGCCGAGCGTGGCTCCCTTGATGAAATAGTTTTGAACGAAGGGGTACAGCATGACGATCGGCGCCGTAGCCAACACGATCGTGGCCATCTCGATGGCGGCGGGAACGAGCGAGATCGTGGCTTCGCCGGCCGCAGCGGCAACGATATCATTGCTGTTGCCCTGGGAGATCAGCGAGAATATGTACATTTGAAGCGTTTGCATGTTTCTGTCGTTCAGATACAGCAGCGGAGCCATATAGGCGTTCCAGTGGCCGACCGAATAGAACAACAGCAAGGTGACGATAATCGGCAAGGACAGCGGCACGACGATCCGGGCGACGACCCTGAACTCGCCCATCCCGTCGACCTTGGCGGCGTCGAACAGCTCTTCCGGCAGCGATCGGAAAAAGGTCAGGCATAAAATCAGGTTAAACGCTGAGATGGCGCCGGGAATGACCAGAGCCCACATCGTATTGAGCAGTCCCAGCATCTTGACGACCAGATAGGTCGGGATCATCGGCGCTTGAAACACCATCGTGAAGACGACGAACAGCATGATGAACCTGCGCCCTCTCAGCCAGCTCTTGGACAACGGGTACGCGCCCAGGATGGTCAGGATCATATTCGTCGCCGTGGCGACGAAGACGACCTTCACGGTCATCCATGCCGCTTTCCAGAAGGTGCCCGTCTGGACGACCATCCGGACATTGTCCAACGTCGCCTCCACCGGCCACAATAACACGCGGTTGTGAATAATAGCCTGGGAAGAGCTGAATGCGCCGGCCACGACGTGCAGAATCGGAATTAAAGCGATGAAGCTGACGATTCCGAGCAGCACATAGTTCGCAGCATCGAACGTCCGCTCTCCCAAGGAAGATTGAATGCGCATAGACGCCTCCTTAGTACAAGCCTTCGCCCGTAGTTTTTTTGCTCAGTTTGTTGACGCTGACCAGAAGCGCGAAGCCGATGATCGACTTGAACAGTCCGATTGCCGTCGTGATGCTGAATTGGCCGTTCACGATGCCGAGACGGTAAGAATAGGTGTCCAATACCTCCCCCACCGAATAAGTCATGGGACTCAGGAATACGTAGATTTGTTCGAAACCGACGTCCAGCACGTTCCCGATCTTCAGGAGCAGCAAGATCACGATGGCGGGCATCAATCCCGGCATGGTGATATGCAGCATTTGCTTCCAGCGGCCGGCGCCGTCGATCTGCGCCGCTTCGTACAGCGTAGGAGAGATGCCGGTCAGCGCTGCCAAGAAAATAATGGTGCTCCAGCCCATTTCCTTCCACACCCCGGCGCCCACCACGAGCGTCCGGAAATATTCCGGCGCCTGCAGCACGGGAATCGGATCCAGATTGAAATGGCCGAGCAACTGATTGAACAGGCCCGATTGCGTCGAGAACATCATGTAGGCCATTCCGTAGACCAGCGTCCAGGACAAAAAGTGGGGAAGGTAGACGAGCGTTTGAACCGTGCGCTTGTAGGCGGTTCTGCGAACCTCGTTGAGCAGCAGCGCCAGCACGATCGGCGCCGGGAAGGCGAACACGATCTGGTAAAAGGAGACGATAACTGTGTTCCAGAAGATCGACATAAATCTCGGCTGCGTCGCTAGCGTCTTAAACCACCGGAAGCCGACCCATTCGCTCCCCATGAAGCCTTCAAAAATGTTGTAGTCTTTGAAAGCGATTACGCTTCCCAGCAAGGGGACGTACTTAAACGTTAGAAAATAGACCATCATGGGCAAAACCATTACGTAGAGCGGCCAATTCTTCCTTATGAACCTGGCGAGCGATTCCCTCGCGGGGCGTTCGATGCCGCTGGAACGACTGACGGCCGGCAGTTCCCGGCGTACGCCGGCATACGGCATGTTTTTTTCGCTCATGATGCGCTTCCCACCTCCTACAGCCATTATAGGGAAAGGGCGAAAAACGCAGTAGAAGTCTATCTTTCGATTTATAGGGGGTATATTCGGATTGAGGCTACGATTTCATCCTTTTTTTGTAATCCAGCGGGGTCATGCCATAGAACTTCTTGAAAGTCTGGGAGAAATACGGAACGTCCTCGTACCCGATCTCGCCGGCGATCTCGTACACCTTGGCGGAGGTCTCGAGCAGCAGGCTGCGCGCCCTGCGCATCCGTTCCGCGACGAGGTAGCTCCAGACCGTGATTCCGGTCTCTTGCTTGAACAACGTGCACATGTACGTCTTGTTCATTTCGACCCGGTCCGCGAGCTCCTGCAAATTGATGTCCTTGGACAGATTCGCCTGAATGTAGCTTTTTACCGACTCGATCTTCCGCATCGACTGCGTATCCCGGACGCCGCGCATCGCTTCAACCAGCTTGCCCGAACCTTCTTCCAGCCGGTGCACGGCACAAATACGGAAGTGGCTGCGGACGTCGGACAGCATGAGCGTCCGGTGGCCAAGCTCCGGATCCGTACCTTCCTCCAGCTCAAGCTGCAGCTTGTCCTCCGCCAGCTCTTCGATCAGCATCTGAAGCCAGACGTGGGACAACGCGTTCAAGAGGTAGTACTTTTCGCCGATCCAGGACTCCAGCAAATCCAGCGTATCGACGATGAGCAGCGGCAGCGTCTCCGTATGAAGCGTGCGGATCTGGTTCAGCCAGCGGTCGAGGAAAGCCCTGTGATGCGGCAGCTTGCGGAGCATGACGGAAGAAGCGTCTCTCATCCTCTCCTGCCGGAGACGGTCGGCAGCCGCATGCAGGGAACGATTAAGCAAACGCGTGTCGACCGGCTTCAAAATGTAGTCCAGCGCCTTGAGCTGAATGCTTGTCTTGGCGTATTCAAAATCGTCGTAGCTGGAAATGACCAAACAAACCATCCAGGGATATTGCCCGTTGATCCGGTCGATCAATGCCAGGCCGTCCATGACCGGCATCCGGATGTCGGTAATGCACAAGTCGGCATAGTGACCGTCCAGCCAGGCGAGTGCCTTCTCGCCGTTGGCCGCGGTCCCGGCTACGACCGTAGAAGCGCCGATTTCCTCGACGCATTGGGTCAGGCTCTCCCGAATGAGCGGCGAGTCATCCACGAGCAATACACGGATCATAGCGGATACACATCCTTTGAGTAATACGGGAATACGATGGCAATTTGCGTTGCGCCGCTATCCGTCACGGACAGGGAGACGCCGGACCGGCTATCCTTGTAAAAGGTTCGCAGCCGATAATGAACGTTCAGCACGCCAATGCGGGAAAGCTGCATAAAAGCCTGCGCCGGCTGCTCGAGCGACAGCGCCATCTGCAACTCCGCCAACTTCTCCTCGGTGAAGCCGCTACCATTGTCTTCGATTTCGATGCGCACGTATGCCTCGCCGTCCCGAATTGCCTTTATGCCGATCACCATCGGCTCGGCCGTCGTCTCGTAGCCGTGCTTGATGCTGTTCTCTACGAACGGCTGGATGATCGCCTTCAGGGAACGCGCCTCCTTGAGCTCTTCGTCCACTTCGATGCCAAACTTCACGTCATCGCGATAGAGAATGCCGATAATATGCATATAGTCGGACACATGCTTAAGCTCGTCCTCGAGCAGAACCAGAGACTGCTGGTAGTTGGAGGTGTAGCGCAGCATATTGGACAAGGCAACCGCCGTATCCATAATTCCGCGATGCCGGGCGAGGTTGGCCATGGAATTGATGGATTCCATCGCGTTAAACAAAAAGTGGGAGTTGATCTGCGATTGCAGGGCCGACAGAATCGCTTGCTGCTGCACGATCCGGGATTCCGCGAGCTGCTCGATCGAGGCATCGATCCTATCGAGGAGATGATTGTAGGCCATCCCCAGCTCCGCCACCTCATCGCTGCCTTTCGCGTCGACGCGGACGTCCAATCGGCCCATCCGGGTCAAGCCGATCGTTTTTCGCAGGGCCTTCAGACGTGCCGTTATCGAGGTTGCGACCCAGAACACCAGCACGCTGGCGATGACGATGCCGGCGATCGTCATGAGCGTCGTCCAGTTCCGTATGCTGACGATGCTCTTGGCCAGATCGCGATAAGGAATAAGCGATACGATCTTCCACCCGGTCTGCGGAATGGACTGGTACACGATCATCCGCTTCGTGTGCTTATCGTAATAGGAGCCCGACTCGCTGCGGTTCAGCACGCTTTGAAGCTGGCCGTCGATCGGGCTGCCCACCAGTCCCTGCTCATGGGCGGTGATGACGGCGCCGTCGCCGTCCACGATAAACGTACTTCCCGTATCGCCGAGCTTGACGGCGTCCAGAATGGCCTGCGTGGACTTCAAGGAAATATCCATTTGCAAATAGGAGGATGCGTTGCCATAGCTGAACTGCTGCAAATAGGTCAGCACGGGGATCCGCTGGGCGGCGCCGGTATGATTCACGTAAGTGGTATTCAGCTTGACCGATCTCGTGATCGACCCTGCGAACGGGAGATGTCCGAACCATGGCTCCCGATCCATCGCATAGCCGGTCTTCAGCATCTCGTCCGCCTTATCGGGATTTCTATAGATGCTCTGGTAGCCGTCGCTGCTATAGAACACGATGGACAGCAGCTCCGGATGATAGGCGAAGAAAGGCTCGATATACTTGGTCTCCATAAACTTGTAGTTTCTAAAGATATGGTAAGCGCTTGCGTTGGTCGCCGTCGACCAATCGCGGAATTCCGCGGCGGTCCCGAGCATTTGAAAAAAATGTTCATTGTCTTCGATATACCTGCTTAAATTGAAGTTCGCCTGCGTCAGGATTTGATTGCTGAACCGGGTCACGTCCGAATCGATCGCGCCGATGCTCTTGCGGTAATTCACCGTGCCGATCACCGCGGTCACGAACGCAATGATGGCAGTAATCAAGACCACCAGCTTCCACTGCAGTGAATGACGCAGCCTCCGGTACAAGCCTGCCACCTCCCGAATCGCAAGGATAAAATAGATGCGCTATGCTCTATCTTAATCCAGATAACGGGATTATGGAATACGATTCCAATCTGCGAAAAAATCGGAGAGAAAATGATAGAACAGCTGCTCCGTCGGCAGCAGCTTGCGCTGCGTCGGGGAGATGATGCCTACGGTGCGCGACACCTGGGGTTCGATCAACGGAAGCTTCACCGTCGACTGCGGGATGATGTCCACCAGGGTGACCTCCGGCATGAGCGCCACGCCGAGACCCGCGGAGACGAGCCCCTTGAGCGCATCGATATCGTCGCCCTCGAACGCGATATGCGGCACGATCCCGATCTCGCGGCATGCATTCAGCACGATCTCGCGGAAGATCGTCCCCTCCGGCAAGGTGACGAACGGATCGTCCTTCAGCTCCGACAGCCGTATGGCGGGCTGGCGGGCCAGCCGATGGTGGATCGGCAGCAGGGCGACGATTTTTTCGGTGAACAACAGCTTGGAGCGAATCTTCTTCTCCTCCGCCGGCAGCGGCGCGATCAAGGCAAGGTTGGACTCGCCGTAAATGACGCCGTCGATCAGATCGCGATAGAGCGCCTGCTTCATCTGGAACTTGGCTTCCGGATACCGCTGGCGGAACGCGTAAATGGCCGTCGGCATGACGTGGGCGGCCAGGCTGATCGGAAACGCGATGCGAATCGTCCCCTTCTCCGGCTCCAGGTACTCCTGCACCTCCCGTTTCGCTTCCCCGATCATATGCATGATCTGCTCCACGCGCGCCAGAAACAGCTTTCCGGTCGGCGTCAGCTTTACTCTTCTGCCCTCGCGGATGAACAGGTCCACCCCGAGCTCGCTCTCCAATTGCAGCAGCTGCCTGCTCACCGACGACTGCGCGACGTGCAGCGCGTTGGCCGCATCCGTCACGTGCTCGCGCTTGGCAACTTCCATAAAATATCGCATTTGCCTGATTTCCAGGACGAATCGCCTCTCCTTCATGCGCAAAACGCATCAACTTCATCGGAACTGAATATTGGAGCGATTAACGACTTCGATCATAATATTAAACTACAGTCTATAAAAAAGCGAAATGGCTTTTTGGCCATTGCACCTAAAAAGGAGTTTTGGACGCATGAGCATCCTCGAAAAAATCGAACAAACGCATGCAACGCAAGCGCACGAATATGTCGACGGTTTGTTCGAGACCGTGAAGAAGCGCAATCCGAACGAGCCCGAGTTCCATCAGGCCGTCAAAGAAGTCTTTGTTTCCCTGATTCCGGTGCTCTCCCAGAACCCGGCCTACATCGCGAACGCCGTTCTTGACCGGCTGGTCGAGCCCGACCGCATCCTGTCTTTCCGGGTACCGTGGGTCGACGACGTAGGCAAGGTTCAAGTCAACCGCGGATTCCGCGTCCAATTCAGCAACGCGATCGGCCCTTACAAGGGCGGCCTGCGCTTCCATCCTTCCGTCAACGCCAGCATCATCAAGTTCCTCGGCTTCGAGCAAATCCTGAAAAACGCGCTGACCGGCCAAGCGATCGGCGGCGGCAAGGGCGGCTCCGACTTCGATCCCAAAGGCAAATCGGACCTCGAGATCATGCGCTTCTGCCAAAGCTTCATGACCGAGCTCAGCAAGCATATCGGACCGGACAAGGACGTTCCGGCGGGCGATATCGGCGTCGGCGCGCGCGAGATCGGCTTCATGTTCGGCCAATACAAGAAGCTGGTCGGCGCTTACGAAGCCGGCGTGCTTACCGGCAAGGGCATCGGCTACGGCGGCAGCCTGGGCCGCAAGGAAGCGACCGGCTACGGCGCGGTCTACTTCGTAGAGGAAATGCTGCAAGACGCGGGCTCCGGATTCAAGGGAAGCAAGGTCGTCGTCTCCGGCTCCGGCAACGTATCGATCTACGCGATGGAGAAGGCGATCCAGCTCGGCGCCACGGTCGTGGCCTGCAGCGATTCCGCCGGCTACATCTATCATGCGGAAGGCATCAACCTCGATACGATCAAGCGGCTCAAGGAAGTTGAAAACAAGCGCTGCAAAGACTACGTCCTCGAGCATCCAGACGCCGTCTACGTCGAAGGCTGCGCCGGCATCTGGTCGATTCCTTGCGACATCGCGCTGCCTTGCGCCACGCAAAACGAAATCGATCAAGCCTCCGCCAAGCTGCTGGTGCAAGGCGGCGTCAAAGCCGTCGGCGAAGGCGCCAACATGCCTTCCACGCTGGAAGCGATCGACGTCTTTCTCGACAACAACGTGCTCTTCGCGCCGGCCAAAGCCGCCAATGCGGGCGGCGTAGCCGTCTCCGCGCTGGAAATGGCCCAGAATAGCGCCAGACTGTCCTGGACGATGGAAGAAGTCGATGGCAGACTGCAGACGATCATGCACAACATTTACCGCGAATGCATCAAGGCTGCCGAGCAATACGGCATCCCCGGCAACCTCGTCATCGGCGCCAACATCGCCGGTTTCGTCAGAGTCGCCGACGCTATGCTCGCGCAAGGCGTTTAAGGTCCCGTTCCACCGCTGAACTTATCCGTTTACTTAAGGCAACCATTTTCCAGCACTCCTCCGGCTCGTCCGGCGGAGTGTTTCTTTTTAAATGAATTGGCACTTGAAATCCCAATTTATCCGAGTATAATTGTCGGTATAAAAACAAAATGAAAAACGTCAGGAGTTTTCGATCATGAGTCACGGGATTAAGGCGCAGCGTGAAAAGCGGATCGACGATTATCTGGATCTGTATAATTATGCAGTCTCCATTAAGGACGAGGATTGGCAGAAGAAGATATTGGCGGAGCTGAGCGCTCCGGCTTACGACGAACGGACCGAGCTGCGCATGCAGCAGCGCGACGAGCTCATCTCTTATTTTAACGATGTCAATCAGACGCTTATCTTCCTGTATCGCAAGCTGCAGAGCGAGAGCGAACAAGCAAGCCGCGAGCAATTGTGGGAGCAGATCTGGACGTTAAAGCGAATTAGAGTGGAGATCGGGAAAAAAATGAGGGCGTTCAAGGAAGCGTTGAGTTCGTAAGTAGACAAAACAAAAGCAGGCCTGCAGCCGTCTGCTCGGCCCGCCATAAGAATCGTTCGGGACGGCCATTGTCGGATGGCCGATTCGGCGCGACGCTTACTTAGCGGAAGAGACTGCGTTCATCATGCCCATCATCATCGTCATCATTTCGTCGCATTGCTGAAGGCGGGACATCATCATTTCCTTGTCCATCATGCCCATCATGTCCGCCTTCGTCATTTCGTCCATCATCATTTGCATGGACTTCATCTTGGCCGTCATGTCTTCCATGCAGGTCATCGTCATCATGTTCATCATCATTTTTTCCATGATTCCTTCACCTCCTTCTATCCTTTCGTTGCCTTGCTCTATCAGCATATACGAAACCTGGAAGTCTCTTCAAGCCTGCTACATTCGCATTGGAATGGTATGATAAGAGAGAAAGCCCGCGGCGCATCGTACGCCCGGGCTTCTCTATTTACGCCAAAAAGTCTCGCAATCCGCTTTATCCGCCATATTAAACGCGATCATTTTCTCCAGCAGCGCATAATCCATCGGGTCGTTCCAACGGATCCGCACGAGCTCCTTGGTGGACGAATACCCCGCCTGCACGATGTCGTCCGCAAATCGCAGCATGCCCGCCTTTTCCGGGGCGACGGCCATATGCGGCTTGGCGACGCTGAACCCGATGATAAACGTGCCGTGGTCGGTGAACATCGGCTGGTTCCATGCGATCTTGGGCACGAGGCTGGGGAATTTTTTGAGAATCCACTCGAAAACCTCTTCGACTCTCGCCCGATGGGACGGGTCGTCGATGCGCGCTAAATACTCGGCAAAAGCTTCCACTGTAATCCCTCCGCATCGCTCGTCTCTTATTCGCGACATGAACATTATTTCCGATCGCTACTATTCTATCGTTCTATCTGCGAGAAACGCAATGCTGCGTTCGTTTCGCAGAATACGAAAACGTCAGCGAAATCACAAACCATCCTGCCGGTTCCTTTTGGTTTAACGGATATGCGAAGCTCGATTCACGCGGAACGCCTGGCGATGGCTCATCCGACAGCCGCTTCCTTGAGCCGGTTAACCGTCGCCCGTACCGTTCTCTTCGCTTAATGCCTGCAAATATACATCTTTTTCTGCCGATGTCGGCCCCTTTGAGAGGAAAAGATGCAAATACGCAGGCATTTTCCGCAATCAGCCTGATTCCCGGCTTTTGTTTTGAGTTTACCTGTATATTCTGCAGGTATTTCATCACGTGGCGCCAGTCGGCAGAAAATACATGTATAAATGCAGTTTTTTGACTGCCTGTGATTTAACAACCCTGTCCGCGCAGTGACGTCGGCAGCGGCGTTCGCCTTGAAGCTGGTTAGTGTCGTCCCCCGTGCACGCCTTGGATTCGCTGAACGGACGGATCCAGTCGCTGCCGTCCAGGGCGGCGAGAATCGCCGCTGCTAGCCTGACTGAGGATACCGATGCGCCCGCCTTCCCAACGTCCGGCATGCCGTATCCGTGTCCATACAGGCCGTGCAGGCCGCGCAGGCCGTGCCACCCGCGAACGTCGGCAACCTCCGACCTGGCTCTCGTTCGTTTAGTGATTTATGGCGATGAATGAGACTTCTTTTAGCGGCCCGCTTGCACATAGAAAAACCCCCTTGCGCGCGCGCAAGGGGGGGTAACCTTGTAATAAGGATTTGCCCGAATAGTGGAGGGCTGTTCCATGTTAAAGATTATTTTACGATATGGTCCACGGAAGCCGCTTGAATGTTGCCGTATGCCCAGTGCTGGGCAGGAACGTCCGTCCACTTTTGCGCCGCAGTGGTGAGCGGAGCGATGCCCAGCGCACGGTTGATGATCGTGACGGCTTCCGCACGGGTTAACGTTTGGCTCGGACGGAAGGTTCCGTCTTCATAGCCGGTGACGATGCCCGCCTTGGCCGTCGACTCGATCGCCGCTTGCGCCCAGTGCCCCGCGATATCGCTGAAGCTGGCTGCATTTCCTGCGACGCCAGTGATCAAGCGGGCCAGCATGGTCGCCATTTCAGCTCTGGTAATCGTTTGGTTTGGCTTGAAGCTGCCGTCCGCGTACCCCTTCATGATGCCGCTTTGGGATACTTGGCCGATGGCGTCAGCCGCCCAATGATCGGCAGCGACATCGGTGTAAGCCGTAGCCGCACCGGCTGCCGTTTGCTTGAAGGTGCGAGCGATAATGGTTGCCGCTTCGGCACGGGTGATGCTCTTGCCCGGTCCGAAGGTACCGTCCGCATATCCGGTCATGTAGGCCTTCACTTCTACTGCCGGATTCAGTCCTTCTACGAGAACGACGGTAAAGGTACTGAATTTATTGACCGTGAAGCTGATGCCGGACTTGCCGGTCTGGCCGTAAGGAACGATCTGACCCTTAACCAGTTCCTTGGTGCCGTCGCTGTGCTCGATAAAGATCGCCAGGTCCTGCAGCTGTTCAGCCGTTAACGTAGCGTCAAGAGGCAGAACGAGCGTCACTTCGCGGTTTTGCAGGTTGGTATCGATCGTCATCGGACGACCGACCAGCGTGACCTTAGCGGTGCCGGATACGAGCTGAACCTGCGCCTTCGCGCGAGCTTCGGCATCCGTACGCAGCTGCTGCGCTTTGAGCGGCACCAGGTTGAAGTAAATGTCGTCGCCGAATCCGGTCAACGATCTGCTCGGCACCTTCACTTCAGCATTGACGGTGAAGAAGTCCAGATCGATTTGATTTTCGGCAAATTGCTGCGTGGTAGCCTTCGGAAGCGCCAGCTTCGTTTCCGCTACCTCATCCTTCTCGTCCGGAACGATGATCTTGGCGGAATGAGAGCCGGCTGCCTTAAGCTGGCTAACCGTTTGGGATGCTTGATCCACGGTAAACGTAATATCGTCTTTCTTTACGCCAGTCGCATCCGTCGTACGCTTGATAGAGACGTTCGATACCGTCGAACCTTGCGCTGCGCCGTTCTCGACGTTCGCAGGAATCGTCTCCGTCACCGGACCCGAAGGCGCGCCTCCGCCAGAAGGCGGCGTTACCGGCTCGGACTCGGTCGTAAAGTTCCACGACGTTCTGTCCGAGATGCCCGCAAAGCTGTTGTCGGATGTATCCGCGAACGCGCCGGCTTCGATCAGCACGTAATAGCTGACGCCCTTCTTCAGAAGATCGCTTGTCTTAATCGTGACGTTCTTGTCCGCAACGGTGACGAGCTCCGTATTATTGGCTTTGATCGACGCTACGACTGCATCGTCCTTCTCGTTCTTAACGATAATGTTAGCGTTTTTCGCCACGACGTTCTCACTGAATACAATCGAGAGATTCGTAGTTGCGGATACATTCGTTGCATTGTCCGCCGGGCTAACAGACGTTACTGTTGGAGCGGTCGTATCCGGCGCAATTGGCGCACTTGCGGTTTTGAAGCTCCACGCGTTGCCTTCGATGCCTGCATAGTCGTTGCCAGCGAGATCCTTGAAGGCTCCTGCATCAATCGTTACAAAATAAATGGTGTCGTACGCTAAATCAACTGACGGATTAATGGTTACCACGTTGCCCGCAATCGAGACCTTATTGGACATGGCAAAAATGGTTTCTGCCGCGTTCTCATCATCGGTGCTCTTATAAATCTTAATGTCGGCATCCGAAGCCTTTACGTTCTCGCTAAAGGTCAGCTGCAGATTGGTGCCGATCGCGACGTTGGTTGCTTCGATCGCAGGCAAGTAGGTGCTGACCGTCGGCGGCGTCGTATCCGGCTCAGCCGTTGTGGTAAATTGCCAGCCGTCAGGCTCAGTGATGCCGGCATACTTGTTGCCTGCAGCGTCTCTGAACGTTCCATTAACAATTTTCACAAAATAGCTTGTATTGTATTCCAGCACGGCGGATGGATGGATCGTCACCACATTGCCTTGAATGTTCGCTTTTAGGGCGACGATAGACTGTACTGGCGTTTCAGTATCCGTACTCTTGTAAATTTCGATGTCGTAGTCGCTTGCCTTTACATTTTCGGTAAATGTAAGCGTCAGATCGGTGCCGATACCTACGCCAGTTGCCCCTTTAGTAGGCAAAAAGCTGGTCACCGTCGGTGCCGTCTTGTCAGGCACATTCTCGGTTGTAAAGGTCCAGGTGGTTTTGTCGTCGATGCCGGCATAGGCGTTAGGGGTGACTGCCTCATCTTCAAACGCACCGGCCGCAATTTTTACAAAGTAGCTCGTCGCGAAATCCAGATCGGCCAGTTTAACCGTTACCTCTGTACCAACGACATCCACATCATCGGAGTCAACGGGAATCGTTTGAACCGGATCCTTATCGTTGGAGCTCTTATAGAGCTCGATGTTGCCGGTTTTCGCCTTTACATTCTCGTTGAAAGTGAGCTGCAGATTGGAATCAGCAAGAACGTTATCCCCCGTAGGCGAATGGCTCTCTAACGTCGGTGCGTCCGTATCCGGTGCGTCGATTGTCTTAAAACGCCACTTTTCGCTGTCCGTGGTCCCGGCATAAGCGTTGTGCGCAGCGTCTTCAAACACATCCGTGCCGATTTTTACGTAGTAGCTCGTTTCGTAATTTAAATCGGCAATATCGATCGTTACCACGCTGCCGTCGATGTGCACTTGCTCTGCATCTGCGGGAATCGATTGAATCGGCTCGTCGTTGTTGGTACTATCGTAGATCTCGATATTGCCGAACTTCGCGTATACATTCTCGCTAAAGGTAAGCTTCAGATCGGTTTCGAGAGCTACATCGGTATCCTCGTCTGCAGGCGAATACTCGAGTACCGTCGGAGAATCTGAATCAGCGGACTCCGTTGTAAACATCCATTTCGAATTTCTATCAAGGGAGTCGTCACTTGCTTTTCCTCCATCGTTAAGGAAAGCATCCTTTTTTATCGAGACAAGGTAGGTCGAATTCTCTCTAAAGTCTTTCTCCGGATCGATGGTCACGACATTGCCGTTTATCGTTACACGGTCGCTGTCCGTCGGGATGGAGTCAAACTCGTTGTATAGTTCGTTTTCCATATCCAAAATTTCATAAATTGCAAAAGCTTTATTAGGAGCCTGCGTCACAGTCTGATTAAATGTAATAACCAGATTCGCACCTACTTTAACCCCTGTTTCCGAATAGGTAGGCGAGAAGCTTACAAACAATGGTTTACTTAAAAATGCGTTGGATGCGATCATGGTCCCGTCGGTGCCGACCGCGATGTGACGATAAGCGTCCGCAACATACCCAATGGCGTTCAGCGTCTTGGTCATATCAGGAGCCGCGGGAGATTGCAGAACCCACGTTTTGCCCAAATCGACGGAGTAGATCGTTTTTCCTTCGGCGCCTGCTGCCAGGAATACGCCGTCTCCGAACGATACGCCATTCAGATCCGCATCGGTATTGGCGTTCTGAATCGTCCACGTCTCGCCGTCCTTAGAGGATAGGACTGTGCCGTTCGCGCCTGCCGCGACGAACGTGCCGCTGCCAAAGGCGATGCCTTTCAAGGCTTCGGTGGTTCCAGACGTTTGCTCAGACCAGTCGGTGCCATTAATAGAGGTTAAAATGGTTCCGTTATCGCCTACGGCCACATAAACGGAGCTTGCACCTTTTTCTCCATTGTGTGCGACAGCATACAGATTTTCTGTCCCAAAGTCGGGGTCGGTGACCTTCTCCCAGCTGTCGCTGTCCGAAGACGTTTCAATCTTGCCATTATCGCCTACTGCAACGAATTGGTTGCCGTAAACGATGCCGTTAAGTGAATCCGTATCTTCTGGTGTCTGCGTCGGTTCTGACCAAGTAGCCCCATTGTCGCTGGAAGTCAGGATGCCGCCACTGGAGCCAACCGCTGTGAATATGCGGGCATTAACGTCAGTTTTGCCGTAAGCAATACTATTAACATCCATCACGGTGCGGCTATTTGCCTTCGACCAGCTTACACCATCGATGGAAGTGCTGATGAAGCCGCCTGTGCCTCCGGTAATATAGGTGCCGTCAGCATAAATAAATGCGTTCAGCGTATTCGGGGTGATGACACTGAACGCCGTCCATTCTCCTTCTACGTTCGCAATAATATTGCCTGTGGAGTCAAAAATAAAGAAGGCCAAGCCAACATTCGTAATTTTTAACAGATCGCTGGTCATGCCATCCAAAACGCTTGTTTCATCGGTCCAATTGGTCCCATCGCTCGATGTTACCAATACGCCTGCATCGCCTACCGCTACAAATCCGTTGTCCCCGTGTGCAATACTATTAAAATCAAAATCAGCATCAAAGCTGCCCTGTTTTATCCAAGGGGCATCCAAAGCTTTGGGCGCTTTCAAAATTTCGCCGTTGTCCCCGACTGCGACAAGGACATCGTCGCCATAGCTTATCCCGTTCAAGTCCTCGACTGAAATGGACTCCGGTGCCGTCCAATTTGATCCGTTCGTCGAACTGATCACCGTACCGTCATCGCCGACGGCTACAAACTTATCGCCATCGAAAACGATCGCGTTCAAATTCACGTTAACGGTAGAATCGGATTTATCGGACCAGCTATCCAACCCATTGGTGGAAATGAAGATGCTTCCGCCATCGCCGATCGCAACAAACGTGTCATTGCCATAAACGACTGCGTTCACGCTGCTGGTAGTCTGCAGGCTCTCAGAAGACCAATCCGATCCGTCGCCGGAAGTCAAAATCGTTCCTTCATCGCCTACGGCTACAAAGCTGTCGTCCGCAAAAATAACGTCGTTCAAGTCCTTAACGACCTTGGAATTACGAGGCGCCAAAGCGTCGTCATTGCCACTAGATGAAAAAATCAAACCGTCCGTACCTACGGCTACAGATGTCGTTCCGCCAGTGGCTACTGCATTTAAATGGATATCGCTCGGCAGCGGACTGCGAGCATCCCAAGTTTTTGGTATTTCATCACTTGGAGGGGGACTTGCCGGATCTGCCAATACGGGGACCGCTCCTACCAACAGAAGACTGAATACGAGTAAAATCGACAAAAACCGTTTAATCTTCGCCACTCACCTTTGCTGTTTTATTTTATGCCGCGGATTCTGTCGCAGCTAGGTCTACTCCCAATTATAAATGGGTGTAACTGATTCATATAGTTTAAATCTCCTCCTTGTGTAATAAAATGTAAAAAGTATAGAAATATTTTATTAACAAGTAATACTAGTATAATTTTTGTAATCTAAATCAAAAAAACGAAAAGGGGCTGTCCCAAAAGGGTCATGAAAATGACCTGCGGGGCAGTCCTGTTTTTGTAAAACAAAAAGAAACCGTTCTTTGGTAAAATGGAAGTGTCGAGCAACCATTTACGAAAGGAACGGTTTC
>NZ_JBHRYU010000047.1:0-51630 GCF_042649185.1 Cohnella sp. GCM10012308 | reverse complement strand
AACGCAGTTTGCACGCATTCGATCCGTCGTCTCCACGCTCCTCAAACAAAACCTTTCCGTCCTCAAATCCCTCTCACTCGCCATTCACGGGCAGTTTCAGTTCTAGCTCACCTAAGTAGTAACCAAAAGTGCAGGTATTTTCGTTCATTAGCCCCATTTCCGGCTTGTGCTTTGAATTTACCTGCACATTTGCAGGTTTTTAAACAAGTGTCGCTGTTCGACAGAAAATGCCTGTACATATGCAGTTATTCGACCTGAAAAGTATCGAAAAACGCCGGCACGAGCACGATTACGGGCACGAGCACGAGCACGGGCACGGGCACGAGCACCGGCACGGGCACGAGCACCGGCACGGGCACGAGCACGAGCACCGGTACGGGCATGCGCACGAGTACGAGCCGTCGAAAATGCATTTACCTGTCATGCATCGCCGCCAAACTTATACTTGCTGATCCGGCAAATTTAGCTTGCTGATCAGCAAATTTAAACCTGCTGATCCAGCAAAAAGAAGCTTGGGGCTTCATCCCCCAAGCTTCTCGGCCATTCGATCGCCCGGCCGCATACATCGATGCGGCGAGCCATTTGCGCATCCCTATTACAAGGAAGACGCACCGCCCGCGCGCCGCAGCCGGAGCAAGCCGGGCTCGCCGCGCAGCAGCACCGGCTCGCTCGCGCCGAGCGCACCGCTGCGGATCCGGCCGTGCCGCGCGAACGTGAAGCCTGCCGGCGCCTCGAGCACCTCGTATTCGCCGGCCTCGAGCGCGAGCCGGCCCCAGGCGAGGCGGTCGCCGTCGACGTCGCGCCAGGCTTCGAGCGCCGTCTCGCCGGGCACGCCGTCGATCTCGGTCGGCAGCGCCACGGGCGCGAGCGGCCCCGGCAGCGGCGCGTCGTCCAGCCGGAAGGCGTGCTGGCCCCGCTCCAGCCGAAGCGAGAGCCGTCCGGGCGCTGCCGTCCAGTGCACGCCCTGGCTGCCAAGGCGTGCCGCGGCGTCGCCGTCCGCAGGCACCTCGCGTCCGCGGCCGCCATCGCGCAGGATCACCTCGCCCGGCACCGCCAAGGAGAGTCTCGCGTCGTCGGATACGGACGCAGACAGCCGCCCGTCGCCCCAGGCGACCGTCGCGGGCACGTCGCTCTCGAAGACGACGCCCCCGTCGCGCTCGACCCGCGTGCCGTGCACGAGCAGCGACGAAGCGCCCTCGATTGCAAGCGCAGCGCCGTCGAAGCGATACCCGTCCGCGCCGGTGTCGATCAGGCCATCTGCGGCCGTGCGTACGTACAGCACGGCGCCGCCGGCGAACGACAGCCGGACATAGCCGTCGTACTCGGCCGACGCGACCGCTTCCGGCTCGCCGCCGGCCAGCCGGTACGGCGACAGCGTCGCGACCAGCACCGCGGCATCCGTCTTCGGCGTCGCGAACGTCGCATGCACCTGCGACTTGCCGGCTGCCCATGCGACCGGCGTCGCCTCGTTCCCTTCGGGATCGAGGAACCGGGTCTCGATCGAGGCATTGCTGCCAAGCGCGTCCGCGCCATGCAGCCGGACCTGCAGCCCGGCCTTGCCCTTCTCGATCGTGGCGCCGCCGCCGTCCGGATCGAGCGTCAGCCGCTCGTCGGCATGCAGATTCCACTCGAAGGAGACGCCCGCAGGGTTGGACGCGGCCAGGTCGTCGATGACGACAAAAACGGAAGGCTTCATGTAGACGATATGCCGAAGCGCGCGTGCGAGCTCGCCGCCCCGATAGGCCGCGACCGCGTCTCCCGTCGCCGCGTCGAAGGCGGGGTGCGTCGCGAAGCCGACCATCCGGCCCTTGGCGTCGAAGTCGTCGATCGGCTGGCCCTGCCGTCCGTCGAACGTGATCGCGTTCGCGGAATACGTGCGTTTGGTGTAGCCGCGGTGATGCACGCTGTTGTAATAATCGTAGTAACCGCTCTTGAGCGCCAACGTCTCGCCGAAGGCATGAATGATAAAGCCGTTCTGGTCGGCTTGGCTATGGCTGTAGCTGCCGTAAGGACTGGATTTGAAGTAGAGCGAGATCCGCTCGGGATCGGTCAGCTCGCTGTGCATGGCGACGAGGCCGGTCGTTTGGAACCACTTGGCCTTCGGCAGGTCGGCCGGCGGCCGCGGCGCGATGCTCTCGTCGCCGTAGAAGTAATTCTGCAGGCCGGAAGCAGGCATGTCTCCGATAGCCTGGGACGCCCACTGCATACGCGGATCGCCGTACACCTGCGCCAGCCGGTTCAGCAGGCTGATGCTGGGCCAATCCGGCAGGTAGTGGCTGTCGTTGCCGAATACGCCGGCCTTGCTGCCGTGCGGGAACATGTAGATCGGGTACAGGCCCTCGTGCCGCGAAAAGGCTTTAGCATACGCGTCGATGGCGCCCGCGCTCAGCAGCACGTCCATCAGCTCCTTGTTGGAGCCGGACGACCACTGCCAGTAGCCGGTCCCTTGCGACCAGGAACCGTCCTCGCCGCCCCATGGCGGGAGCAGATTAATAAACGCGGGCACGGCGCGGCGCACCCAAACCTCGGCCTCGGGAATATCGTGAAGCAAGATCGTGCCCATCAGGCCGATATAGCCCGCGATCGTCCAGCCGTGGGAGTCGAACGGATATTGATAGATCGGCTGGCGGTCCAGGTAATGCTCGATCAGTACGGCGATGCGCGTGCGGACCATATCCTGGACGGCCTGCCGCTCCTCCGGCGCCAGCAGGTCGTAAATCCAGTCGTAGGCGATCGTAGATCGGTAAGCGACGGCGCGATGCACCTGATCGTTAATATCGAACCGCGTCGCCGCTTCCGGATCCCAGGAGGCGAAGTTCAGCAGATGGGCCTTGGCATGTTCGCCGATCGCGCGGTCGCCCGTGATCAGATAGACGAAGGCGGCTTGTAGCAGATGGTCGAGCGCGGTGTCGGCGTATTTGCGCAGGTCCTGCAGCGCCTTGACCCATTCCGGCGATACGCTCGAGATGGATCTGTCCATGTACGGGAAAATCGGGTCCGGGGGCAGCGGATCGTCAAGTTGCGCAAGCACCGACGCGCGCGTTTGTTCGAACACCGCCTTGGGGGCGCCATGCAAGCGCCGCTCGCGGAAGGCCGCGAGCTCGCGCGGATTGGTCCATACCCGCGGGTGTCCGGTCTCCATGCGCGCGAGCATCTCGTCGATCGGCGGCACGGGAAACGGCACGCTTCCTTCCGCGATCCGGAATCTGCGCACCTCGCTCCAGGCGGACCAGCCGGCCTCGGGCGTATGGAATCGCACGCGCCAAAACCAAACGCCCTCGCCTAGCGTTTCGGGAAAGTTATAAAAGTTGATCGCCGGCTCCGCGGCTTCGATCGCGCCGCCGTCCATGACGGCATCCCGCGCGAGCTCGAGCCGGTAACGGTCCGCGCCGGGAACGAAGGGCCAGCCGAAGTCGGGCGGGTTCTGCGTCGTCACGAGCGCGTCGGCCGGGCGGAACGGAAGATTGGCGTTCGCCATCAGCTCGGCGGGCCAGGCAGGTCCTGCCACCGGTTGCTTGCTCCGCTCGGGCTGCTGCGGCTTTGAAGCGGCTTCTGCATGTTTGCTTGCGTTTTCCATGACAAACTTCCTTCCTCATCGGAATTTAGCCTCATGGTAAGCGCGGCAGGCAGGCAAGACAACTCAACAATATGCAGTTTTATGAACGATCGGCACCTCGTCGGAGGTTTTCATTTTTGTATGGATCTCTCTTAGCGCTTATTCTGCAAAAAGTGCTCGATCTTTCTCAATCGGACGTGCAGATGCTCGACCGACATCTCCGCCTTGTTGGAGATGGACTCGCGGAACGCCTCGACTTCGACCTCCATGTCGCCGAGCAGCTTGTACAACCGCTCGTAATCCTTTACGACCTTGTCCAAAAAGGAGTCCACTTGATCGGCGTCGTAGCGGCGAGACATCATGCGCCCTTTGCCGAATTCCTGATTAAAAATATCCAGAGCCGTAAACGAGACGCCATTGTCGGTTAACAATTGCTGAAGCTTCGGGCTGACGGACATGCGATGACCTCCAAAATTTTATTCAACGAGAAGCACGGGAGCTGCCGGCGCAAAGCCTAACCTTGCTCGGCTGCTTGCCCTCTTCTCACCAGCAGCAAATATGCGAGCATCGCGGCCGTGCTTGTCGCCAGGATGATGACGCCGAGCGGCACGGCGGTATCCTCGCCGGCGATGCCGACGAGCGGCGAGACGATCGCGCCGATCAGGAACTGAATGACGCCAAGCAGCGCGGCTGCGCTGCCCGCCATATGCGCCTGGCTCTCCATCGCAAGCGGAAATGCCGCCGTGGAGGTCATGCCGATAGACGCGACGAACACGAACAGCGGAATAACGAGCGTGAACAGCGGACCGTGGACGAGGGCCACGATCAGGACGGCGACGCTGGCGCACAGCGCCAGACAGAGGCCGAGCAGCAGAAAGGTGCGTTCGGATACGCGGTGCGACGCCCGTCCGACGATCTGGGAGCCGATGATCAGGCTGATGCCGTTCGAGCCGAACAGAAGCGCGAACACGGTCGGCGACGCGCCGTAAATATTTTGATAAATGAACGGCGTTCCCGAGACGTAGGCGAACACGCCCGCGATCATGATGCCCTGGGCCAGCATGTAGCCGACGAACTGGCGGTCGCGCAGGAGCGTGCCGTAGTTTCGCAGCTGCTGCTTGAAGTTGCTCGGACTGCGCCGCTCGACCGGCAGCGTCTCCTTGAGGCGCCACTTGGTCATGATCCACAAGTAGATGCCGAGGAGCGACAGCGCGACGAACACGCCGATCCAGGAGGAAAACGACAAGATGCCGCTGCCGGCGACCGGCGCTACGAGCGGCCCCAGGTTGCCGACCAGCAGAAGCAGCGAGAAAAACCGCGTGAGCTCGTGGCCTTCGTACAAGTCGCGCGCGATCGCGCGGGAGATGACGATGCCCGCAGAGGCGGCAAAGCCCTGTACGAACCGGCAGGCGATCAACAGCCCGATATGGGGCGAAAACGCGCAGCCTAACGAAGCGAGCACATAAAAAGCCATGGCGATAAGCAACGGATTGCGTCTGCCGTGAACGTCGCTGAGCGAGCCCATGACGATCTGGCCGAAGCCGAGTCCGAGCAGGCAGGCGGTCAGACTAAGCTGCACCAGCGAAGCGGTCGTGCCGAACCGCTCTACGATCTGCGGAAACGCCGGCAAGTACATATCGATCGTAAAAGGCCCGAGCGTTGAAAACAGGCCAAGCAGCAAGGCTTGCCTAAGGACATTTGAGTTGTTCTTGGTGGACATTCGGTGTTCTCCTAATCCTGATCTGTCTCTTTATCTGTGTAAGTTTTCATATCAAAGGCCAGTCCATCCTACCACAATCGGGCGCGGATTCCGACAACAATTTATGACAGACGCGCAAAACGACGCGACCGGGGAAGCGATCGCGCCGTTTGCTTATGCTTTATTGACGGGTTCCTTCTATATAAATGTAGACCATAAATTTAAACCCGATTTTAATGAAGGCTCGCTTCCAGCCAGCTGCCGTCCTCCGGGATCGGCGACTCGATGGTTTGGCCGCCCTTCCGGTATCGGAGCACGCCGTGGCCGCCGGTCGCCCGGACGCGGATGCGCGAAGCGTCCATGTCGACTTCGACCTCGCCGCCGGCGGTCGGGACGGTGCCCTTCATCCAGCCCAGCCCGCCGAGCTGCGGCTCGACGACAAAGGTCCCGTAGCCCGCGCTAAGCGGTCTCACGCCGAGAAAGTATTTGCCGAACAGATAGATCGGACCCGCTCCCCAGGCATGGCAAAGGCTTTTCCCGAAGGTAACGCCGTACATCCCGTAGTGGGCGTCGTCCGCCAGGGACGGATCGTATTCCTCCCAGAACGTCGTCGCGCCGAGATCGATCATGCCGCCCCAGTAGTCGCGGACCTCCTGCAGGACATGGTCGTGCTGCCTGCTCTCGCAGAGCGTCGCCATCTCGTGAAACCGCATGTACGGGGTCCGAATTTGCGGCACTTCCGGATTCAGCATGACGCTATGAATGACGCGCTCTTGCTGCGCGGGGCTCAAATAGCCGAAGGTCATCGCGAACATGTTGGCATGCTTCGTCAGCATCGGCTGCGTGACGCCGTCCGCGCGATGATGCAGCAGACCGCCTCTGGCTTCGTCCCAGAAAAGGCTCAGCGTCTTGGCCTTGAGTTCTTCGGCAAGCGACCGATAAGATCCGGACGCGACAGGGTCGTCCAGCTCGGCGGCGAACGCGCTCATCGCTTCCAGCCCGCGCGCCAGCAAGATCTGGATCGTGCTGACGGCGCCGCTGTTGTCCAGATCCGCCCAGTCGACGAACACCCAATCCTGCTGCCTGCCCTCGACCAGCCCTTCTTCATTGCGCTGCGCGAGGCAGAAGTCCATCAATGACGCCGCGCGGTCGTAATAGTGCCGGATGAACGCAAAATCCCCGGTGTACAAATAATAGTCGTACAGCGATACGAACCAATACAGCGAATAGTCCAATATGGTGTTGAAGTGCATGACAAGCGGATCCTTGCCGCGCAGCGCGATGAGCGTCCGTCGCGTCACGTCCAGATCGAAGAAGCTGTAGTAGTTCATCAGAAACGCCTGATAGGCGTCGCCCGACCAGACCCAGCGGTCCCGTTTGATGCCGTCCAGGAAAAACTCCCGCGTATTCAGATGCAGCGTGTAGAGGCTCATCGCGTAAATCTCGTTTAATTTGGAATCCGAGCATTCGAATGCGCTGCGGTACGTGACGGGGACGTATTCGTAGAGCATCGATACGCGATCCCAGGTTGTGCCCGGGTCGGCGTGAATCCATGCATACCGGAACGCCTTCGCGGCCCCCAGCGTATAAATGCCGCCCTCGGCCTGCAGCGCCGCTTCTCCGGCATCGAATCGGTCCAGGCTGTAGCACTCCGCAATCGAGAGCGCCTCCGACATCGACTCGCCGTAGTAGATCCGGACTTTGCCTTTGCCCTGGAGATTGTGGAACCGCAAATAGCCGAACGTCTCGCGGCCGAAATCAAGCAGCGGATGACCTTGCACCTCTTCTACGGACGCCGGCTCTTGCGGCGCGACCGCCAGACGGAAGGCTGACGGCGGCACGGACGGCGACTCGAACGTCCATGTCCCGGCGGAGACCCAGTCGTTCTGGTACGAAGTCGCTTCCCAGGTTGCGTCCGTCCGGAGGTTGGGTCCTTCGATGAACAAAGCGGGCATCTCGACGTCGTTGAACACGCTGACGCTAATCTCGTGCCGGCCGGCCGGCAGCGTGATGACGGGCTCGTCCGAGCGATAGTTGTCCCTTCCGTCAAGGTAGAGCGAATAGGACCCTTCGGCCTTAATCGATATTTGTTCCTCGTGCGGGAGATCGTAGGTATAACGAAACTTCACGTTGGAGTAGTGCCGGTCGAGACGCCAATAAGCGGGATAAGGAACGCCGCGCGCCCTCCGTTTCACGGACATTTTTTCATGGAGCCGGATCTCGAAGTCGCCCGGATACCAGATCCAGGTTGCGGTCTGCGGCTTTGTTTTTATCGTCTCTTGTATCGTCTCTTGCTTCGTCATCGCCGAACCGCTCCTTCCCTATCGTTAAGCCACATTGTATAATAAACGCGCACCCTTGAAGGTGGGGAGTTGTGACGAGAATCATGGAGAATAGTGACATCGTATCGCATACCGACGACACGCAAAAAGCCCCGCGGGCCGCCGCCTACCGTTCGGAAATCTCCGAGCACTTTCAAGGCGACTTCCCGATTTTCATCAATCGCTGGGAGGAAGGCTTCGCGCTCAGGGAGCATGATCATGCCTACCTGGAGATCGTATACGTGATGTCCGGAGACGGCTTCCATTATGTCGGCGACCGCATCGAACGCACGACCAAGGGCTGCCTGTACGTATTGCCGGTCGGCACCTCGCATATTTTGCGACCGAGCGACGCCGCGGCCAGACGGAAGCTGGTCGTTTACAATCTCTGCATTCGGCCCGAATTTTTAGAGGTCGTTGCGGGCTGGCTGGCTCCATACGGTCGCGGAGGCGAAGTTCTCGCTTTTTTTGAAGGGTCGCCCGGCGCCCATTTATCCTTGTTCGATCAAAGGATGGAGATTGGACGGCACTTCGTCCGGATGCATCGGGAGTTTACGGAGAAACGCCTCGGCTACGAGGCCAACCTGTTCGCGGGACTCCTGCAGATCGCGGTGCGTCTCGCCAGGCTTCGACTGGACGGTTCGTACGCCGACGAAGCTGCTGAGGCCGCGGATTCGGGGCGCAAAGGCTTGTCGATGTCCGACATTCAGACGTATATCGACCTTCATGCGACCGAGCCGTTGACCGCGGAAAGCCTCGCCGCGCAAGCAGGCCTGAGCCCCCGTCACTTCATCCGGCTGTTCCAAAAGTCCGCGGGAACGACATTCTCGGGCTATCTGCAGCTTAGACGGATCGAGTACGCCTGCAAGCTGCTGCATGAAACGGCGCACAAAATCTCCGTCATCGCCAGCCTCGCGGGCTATAGGGATCAAGCACATTTCCGCGCCGTGTTCCGCGAGCAGATGGGCATGAGCCCAAGCGAGTACCGGAAGGGCGGCGGTGCGCGCCGCTAACCTTATCGCCGCACTCGCTGCCGACCTGCCGCGGTATCGGTGACCGTCACGCGCGCCGTTGAGTTTCCGCCGATCCGGTGACCGCCATTCGCGGCGCTCACCCTCGCAACTCCGATGACCGCCACTCGCGCTGCTCACCTGCCGCAACTCCGACGACCGCCACTCGCGCTGCTCACCTGCCGCAACTCCGATGACCGCCACTCGCGCAGCTCACCTGCCGCCGCCATCGATTAGTTGTTAAAAAGCAACTGTTTCCCCTCATCGATCCGCGCCAAAGGAATTAAGTGTTAAAAGGCATTTAATTCCTGCGAAAGAGGCGTTTTCGTCCATACTTCGGGGCATTAACTGCTTTTCAACAGCTAATTTGCTCACTTTACGATTGCGGAGCGGAATTAGCTGCCTTCTAACAACTATCGCCTCTGCCGCCTCCCCGCCGCGCCGACTCGCAGTCCGATTTTCCGCGTTATGGCGTGACCGTGGTGTCTCACTCTCCCGCCTCTGCGCAGAAAAAACGCCAAGCCCTCGGGGGCTTGGCGTTCATTGCGTCTCTCTTGCATGCTGTTACTTTTGCAGCAAATTGTACACCGACTGCGCGGCTTCGGCGCGGGTCGTTACGCCTTGCGGCGCGAACTGTCCTGCGCCCCGGCCGGACAGCAGGCCGAGCGACGAAGCTTCGGCCACGTACGGCGCCGCCCAAGCGGCGATGCGGTCCGCGTCGGCGAAGCTTGCGCCTGCGCCGGCCGCTGCCGCGGTGCCGTGCAGATAGCGGTACGCCTTCACGATCATCGTCGCCATCTCCTGGCGGGTGATCGCGCCGCTCGGGTCGAACGTGCCGTCGCCGCGGCCCGTCACGATGCCGGCTTCCGCCGCCAGCGCGATCGGCTTCGCGTACCAGGCGCCAGCGGACACGTCGGCGAAGGACTGCGTGCCTTCGTCCGTCAGCTTCAGCGCGCCTGCCAGCAGCTGCGTGAACTCGGCGCGCGTGATCGTGCGGCTCGGCTCGAACGTCGTTTCGCTCGTACCGCCGACAATCTGCTTGGCCGCCAGCTCCTTGATTACGTCGATCGCCCAGTGCGAAGCCGGAACGTCGGCGAAGTTCTTGGAGACTTCAAGCACCGCATACTTGCTGAAGTGTTGAATCTGCGCGACATAAGCGCCGTCTACGTACTTGCTGTCGACATACTGGCGCTGTCCGTTGCCCGCCAGGTAGAAGATGCCGCCGAGCTTCGGATTCGTGACGCCATCCGCCTTCAGCGTCAGCGTGATCGGCGCTTCAAACGTCGTCACGGCCGTGCTGGCATCGCCAACGACGACGGTCAGCGTGAACTCGATAACGTCGCCTGCCAGCTTTACTGCAGTCGCGTCGGTTGAGACGCCGACCGCTTGCGCAGCCGCAGCAGCGTCGACTGCCTTAAACGATACTTGCACCTGCGCATCGCCGAGGCGATCCGCCGGAATCGCTGCCGCCAGCTGCTTCAGCACGGCTGCCGGCAGGTTTAACGACAAGCCGTCAGCTTTAAGCGCCAGGCTTTTGCCTTCCGCCTTGCCGAGCAAGCTTGCCGGCAGCTGCGCCGTCTTCGTGCCGGCAGGCAGCGTCACGGATGCTCCCGCGTCGCCCACCGTCAGCATCTTATCCGTTACTTTCAACTTGCCTTCGGCATCCGGTTGATTCGTCTCTGTAACCGGCGTCGTCACCGGCGGCACATACGGCGGCACATAGATCGGCGCGATCGTCAGGCTCGCCGCTACCGTTGCCGTGCGTTCTTCCGCATCCGTCGCCGTGATCGTCAGCGGGAACGTACCGCTGCTCGTCGGCGTACCGGAGATGCGCAATGTCGCTGGATCGAACGTCAATCCCGTCGGCAAACCGCTTACGCTCCACGTATACGGCTCCGTGCCGCCCGTGGCCGTCAGCGTCAGCGCCTGATCGTACGCGCCGCCTTCATTGCCCGATACGATCGCGCTGCCCGCAGCCGGGGTCACAATCGCCAGTTCTTCCGTCCCCGGATCGACCGGATCCGACGGCGAGACGGTCAGAGATGCCGTCATTTCCCGGGAAACATTGGCGGAATCCGTCACGCGAATGACGACTTCGTACGGGCTGTCGACATCCGTGCCCGCAGCCGGAACGCCGCTAATCTTCTGCGCTCCAGCATCCAGCGCCAGCCCTTCCGGCAGTCCCGTCACCGTCCAGGCGTAAGGCTCCGTGCCGCCATAAGCCGCCAGCTGCACGCTGTATGCCGCGCCAACCTTGGCCGCCGGTACGACTCCGCCTTCCGGCGAGCCGATGCCCAGCACGTCGCCGATGGCCAGCGTGTTCGTGACCGATACCTTCTCGTCGTTCGCATCCGTCGCCGAGATCGTCACCGTATACGGACTGCTATCTACTGCGCCGTCCGCAACGGTGCCCGTGATCTTGCCCGTCGCGGCGTCGAAGCTCAGTCCCTCGGGCAGTCCGGTCACGCTCCACGTATAAGGAGCGGTGCCGCCGCTTGCTTCGAGCGCCAGCGTCTGATCGTACGCCACGCCCGGCTTCGCGGCCGGCAGAGCCGCGCCGTCCACCGGCTTGGCGATGTTCACGGCCGTTTGCGTCACCTGCAGGGAATCGATGCGCAGGTCGGCGGCTTCGAAGACGACGTACACCGTATGCGTACCCGCAGGCGCCGCCGCTACGGCAGCCTCGACTTTCACATAACCAAGTTCATTGACCGTCTGATCGGCGGCCGTCGGCATGACATAAGTCGTCTTGCCCGTGACCGGCACGGCGATCGTCGCGAACGGCTCGGCCGTCGGCGAGTCCGCCCGCAGCGTAATGTTGCCGCCCGCTCCGTTCGTGCCTACGCTTGCTTCGATTTTTTTGGCGCCCGTGAAGTCCGCCTTCGGCAGCGCGACCCAGGAGCCTGCGCCCTTGGACATGACCGCATAAAAAGCGCCTGCTTGCTTGTCTTCCCGCAAGCTCTCGACAGTACGCGCCTTCGAGGCTTCGCGGTACACAACTGCCTGGGAGTTGTACGCATGGTCGAATACGTTAAATGCCGTCTTGGCATCCAGCGTCGCGAGCGCGTCGCCGGAAATCGTGATGTCTTTGGTTGCGCGAATGTCGGCAGAGGAATGGCCCACCATGAACGTGTAAGCGCCGTCCTCGACGATATATTCGCCCTTGTTCACGTCCCAGATCGCCAGATCCTCGGGATCGACGCTGAGCGTGACGATCTTGTGTTCGCCGGCGGTGAGCTCCACTTTATCGTAGGCAACGAGCTTTTTAGCCGGTACCTTGTCGCCGTAGGCGGACCCGTTTTTCCGCGCGTACAGCTGCACGACCTCGGAGGTGGTCAGGGCGCCTTCGTTCGTGATTTCGACGGCAAGATTGAACTTGCCCGCTTTGGACGCCGAGTCCGGCGCGGCAAAGTTGCTGTACGTAAACTCGGCATAACCCAGGCCGTACCCGAACGGATACGTGACCGGCGCCTTCGTATACATGTAGGTCAGCTGCGTCTGAACCGGATCCCCGTCCAGCATGTCCTTGACGTAACGAGGATCCAGCTGGCTCAAGGAAGAGATAGTCGCGTTGCCTTCGGGAATGTCGTATTTATCGATGTTGGGGAGTGCGCTCATATCCGCGTACCAGGTCGTCGTCAGACGGCCGGTAGGGGCATAGTCGCCGTAGAGCACGTCCGTCAATCCCTGCGAATCGAACTCTCCCGCGTAAGGCTGCGTAACGATCGCGGAGATGTTCGGGTCCTTTTGCAGCTGGTCGACAATGACCGGCGAATTCGCCAGGACGACGACGATCGTTTTCTTGTTCTTCGCGGCAAAGGCGGCCGCGACGTTCTTGGCGAGCGCGTAATCGTTCTGTCCCAGATACAGGCTGGCACGGTCGTTGCCTTCCGAAGCGCTGTTTCTAGGATCGGCGCCTACGAATACGAGCGCGTAATCCTGCGTATCGGCCATCGCCGCGATGTCTGCGCCAGGCTGCTTGACCGTCGTCTTTTCAAATTTAACCGCGTCGCCGCGGTCGTTGAAGGCTGCCGCGTTGCCGATGGCGGAAGCCGCGGTCGCAATCATGCCGTCCGAGCTTGCTGCGAGGAAGCGGCCGCTGAAGATACCCGTCTGGAAAGCCAGGCCGCCCGCGACGATGGAAACCGTATTGTCGTTATTCGATTCGAAGCGAAGCTTCGGCGGGATGGTGCTGCTTCTTGCCTTGGCCGTCAGGTTAGACCAGTCCGAATCGGTCAGATACAGCACGGAGGCATTGGAGTTGGCTACGCTCGAGCTGTTCGCGGTCGGCGAGGTGACCCAAAGGCCGTTCGCCTTGGACTGCAAGCCCGTCGCGTTCTGTCCCCAGTCCGCCACCTCGAACAGCTGCGCATCCGTCAGCGCGTTCGCGGCCCCTGCGAAGCTCGCGTTCAGCTGGGAGCCCGCGCCTGTGCCGGCGGTAACGTACTTGCCGTTCAGCACGGACTTCAGCGCGACGACTTCGTTGCCGGACGCATACTTCGCATTGCCCATGCCGATCGTCTTCAAGATGCTGTACAAAGGCGACTTGCTGGCGATGGCGATGTTCGGCGTATTCAAGCCGTTTTGCGCCACGATCCGCGTATCGGCGTACAGTCCGCCGATTGCCGCCTTTTTAGTCTTGGACAGCGGCAGCGCGCCGTCTACGTTTTTCAGCAGGACGACCGTCTCGCGCGCCTCCTGCATGGCCACCTCTTGATGCGCCGGCGTGTTGTAATCCGTCAGCGTCGAGGCGACATCCTTGGCCTGATTCGCGAACGGATATTGCAAAGGCACGCCGCTGGCATCCGTCTCGTTGAATACGCCGATCCGAACCAGCTGGTTAATGAGCGGCCTGCCGGCCTTCTGGACATCCGCCAGCGTGATGCCGTACAGCCCTTCCTTGACGGCATTGGCCAGCGTGACGACGTCGGTCTTGTCCGTGCCGGACGCGCGCGTCGACTCGGACTCCGCCAGCACCATCAGCGCCAGCGCATGCTTGCGGTCGGGCGTGTACTGCGTGTCGTAGCCGTTGCCCGAGTTGCCGCTCGTATACATATGATTCTCGGCGTTAAAATCGGGCGAGGAATACATGCCGAACCGGGCACGCTCGTTGCCCAGCGCCAGGTAAGGGGAGATGATGTTCGGAACGCCGTTCGTGCGCCCGAACGCGGTCATCGCGCCGGCCATGGAGCCCGAGGCGAACGCCTTGAACACCGATGGCGCATGATATTCGTAGATCGCTCTCGCGCTGGCGTTGTAGCTGGCGGATTGGCGGAACCACTCCGCGTTGTACAACGAATAGTGCCGGGTGCCGACGATCGCGCGCTGCCAGAAGCCGTCTTCGCTGACGCTTTGGTTCGTGCCCGCCAGGCCTGCCGACATGCTGTCCACCATGGTGGCGGTCAGATGCGTGTCTTCGCCGTAGCCTTCGGCGAACCGGCCGTTAAGCGGATTGACCCGCATATCCGTAATCGCGGTGAACGCGATCGGCTTGGACGCGCCGGCGCCGTTGTGAATGTTGGACGTGCCTTGCTTCACGTTCAGCTGGCTGATTTTCTCGCTGCCCATCACCTGTCCGACCTGCGCGGCGAGATCTTTGTTCCACGTTTGCCCCAGGCCGAGCAGGGAAGCGAAGTCGGTGGAGACGCCATAGGGGTTGTCCGCCGCCGCGATGCCGCCCGGTACTACTTTTCCTTTGCGCGGATTGTCGTCCATGACGAAGGTATAATTGTCGCGAATGCCCGTCGCGTACAAGGAAGCGCCTTCAAGACCGATATAGTCGAAGTAGGTGTCGACGAAGGCGTTCAGGTGATCGGGGTTGCCGTCGAAAAGCGGCATTCCGTCATAGACGCCCCCTGCCTGCGTTTTGAATGTTACGGCGTTAATTACGTTTAGTCCCTCTTGCGGTTGGGCCGCTTGCGCAGCCGTCGCGAACGCGGAAACGGATAACGCTGCGGCGAGCGTCAGCGACACGGTCCGAAGACCGAATTTCTTTATCCTTGTGCCGGGCTTAGACAATTGACTTCCTCTCCCTTTGATCTGTTTTTGGAATGCGATTGCTGCCTCGCTTTTCCTTAAAAGCGATTTCAGAACCTATGTTAAAGGGCCGCATGGGCATAGAGAATGGAAATACTTAACCTCGGCCATGCAATATTCGGACTTTTTGAAGATTCGTTTCCCGGGCTTCTTCTGTTATAAAAAGACAGCGAAGGCGCGTTCTTCGCGGATCAGAGAAGAGGCGCGGATTAGCAAAGAGGCGCTGCACAGCGCTACTTTGTGCCGATTTGCGGCTCGAATCAGCAAAGAGACGCTCTATAGCGCTACTTTGTGTCGAATGGCGGCGCGGACTAGCAAAGAGACGCTGATCAGCGCCTCTTCGTGCCGATGGCGGCGCGGATCCGCAAAGAGACGCTGCTCAGCGTCTCTTCGTGCCGATTGGCGGCGCGGATCAGCAAAGAGACGCTGTACAGCGTCTCTTCGCGCCATTGGGCGCAGTTAGCCGGTTTTTCCCGCTATCTCCACACGCAACCTGCACTTCTTGGCGCAGTTAGCCGGTTTTTCCCGCTATCTCCGCACGCAACCAGCGCTCCTTGGCGCAGTTAGCCGGTTTTTCCGGTTAACTCCACACTCCACCTGCGTTCCTTGGCTCAGTTAGCCGGTTTTTCCGGTTAACTCCACACTCAACCTGCGCTCCTTGGTGCAGTTAGCCGGTTTTTCCGGTTAACTCCACACTCAACCTGCGCTCCTTGGTGCAGTTAGCCGGTTTTTCCGGTTAACTCCACACTCAACCTGCGCTCCTTGGCTCAGTTAGCCGGTTTTTCCGGTTAACTCCACACTCAACTCGCACCACAGCAAAAAGGCGCTCCTCAGCGCCTCTTCGCACCATTTGCGGTTTACTTTAGCCTCAGGCTTCACCCTTAAGCCATCGACGTTCGTTCCAACGTTTCACGCGCCATGCTCAGCCCTTGACCGAGCCCGCCGTCATCCCTTCGATGATGTAGCGCTGCAGGAACAGATAGACGATCAGAATCGGGAGCATGACCGACAGCAGATCGGCAAAGACGTACTGCCACTCCGTCCCGTACTGGGAGACGAAGTTGTACACGGAGAAAGGCAAGGTCCACTTGCTGCTGTCGCTGATGATGTACAGCGTATTCGCGAAGTCGTTCCATGCGTAGATGGAGACGAAAATCGTCACCGTAGCGATCGAAGGCTTGAGCAGCGGGAAGATGACCCGGCTGAACGTGTAAAATCCGCTGGCGCCGTCGATCGTAGCCGCCTCGTCGAGTTCTCTCGGCAGCGTCCTGACGAAGCCGCTCATGATGAAGATGGTTAGCGGCAAGTATAATGCCGTTAAGAATAAGATCAGGCCGATAAACTCGCCCGAGATATGCAGGGACTTGAGCAGCTTGATCGACGGAATCATCGACGGAGGCGCGATCATCCCCGCGAAAAAGAAGATGAACAAAAACGAAACCCAGCGCCCGTGCCGCCTTGACACGAAATAAGCGCTCATCGACCCGGCGCCGATCGTCAGTATCACCGTGGATAACGTCACCAACACGCTGTTCTTGAACCCGTTCAGCAAGCGGCCTTCGACGAATACTGTCTTGTAGTTCGACCACATCCACTCGCTCGGCAGACTGAGATTGAGCTTCGCCGCTTCGGCCGGATTTTTGAGCGATCCGAGCACGACGAGCAGGAGCGGCAGCAAAATAACGAGACTGCCCAATACCGCCAGCACGGTGCGCAGCCATGGTCCGTATCGCGATGTCATACCGCCGTCTCCCCTCTCCGCATCAGCTTCACCAGCAGCACCGAGACGATGCCGACCGACAGGAACAAGATGACGTTTGCCGCAGTGCCGTACGCATACAGACCCGAGCCGAACTGTTTGAAAATAAACGTGTTCATGACTTCGGTCGCGCCGCCCGGGCCGCCGCCCGTCGTCACGTAGATCAGCTCGAACGTCTTCATCGAACCGATCATGCTGAGCAGCACGCTGATCGTCACGACCGGCGCCAGAATCGGCATGACGACATAACGGAGACGCTGGCCGTACGTCGTGCCGTCGATGACGGCGGCCTCCAGCATATCCTTGGAGATGCCTTGAAGGCCCGCCAGATAGAGCGCCATCGAGGAGCCTGCCCACTGCCATACGTTAACCGCCGTCACCGAATACAGCGCGAGCTTGGGATCGCCGAACCAGTCCTTCGTCAACGACGATAGCCCGATTTGATCCAGCAGCTGGTTAAAGATGCCGTCCGGATGCAGCACGATCGTGAACATATAGCCGACGACAAGCGCGCTCAGGATGCACGGCATAAAAAACACGCTTCGGAAAAAGTTGCGTCCGGCCAGCTTCGCGTTCAGAAAGAGGGCCAGGAGCACGCCCAGCCCGTTCTGAAAGATCGTGACGATCGCCGCGTAGATAACCGTATGCTTCATGGCGGTGTACATCGCTTTGGTGCGGAACAGATCGACGAATTGATCGAAGCCGATCACCTTGATGCTGTCTTTGTAAGGAGACCAGTCCGTCAACGAATAATAGAAGCCGGACGCCGTCGGAAAAATGTAGAGCACTGCGTATATGACGAGCGCGGGAACGATTAACCAAACGGGATACATCTTTCTATGCAGCATGGTTCCTCACACTCCTTCCGTACGGGGGCTTTCTATTAGAAGCCGGCGACGCCCGCCGCTTTTGCCCCTTTATCTATGTTAGACTGTACGCCCGCAGCCACTTCCTTGGCCGACAATTGGCCGCCGTACAGCTGCTGCAGCAGGCTCTGATAATCGCCGATGTCGACGACGGACAGCGCGTTGAAGAACGGAACCGCCTTGCCACTCTCGACATACGCGTTCATATCCGAAGTGCCCGGGTTCAGATCGACGGTCAGACCGGTCCAGGTCGGGATCGACTTGACGGTGTTGAAGTACTTGGAGAGCTCGTCCTGGCTGCTGAAAAACTTGACGAAATCCATGGCGGCTTCGACGTTTTTGGAGTTTTTAAGCACGTACAGGCCGTTCGGGTCGGAGATCGACGCATAATTGTCGCCGTCCCACGGCAGCGGGAACATGCCGATCTGCGCGTCCGGGTATTTCTCGATTAGCGGGCTCACGGCCCAGTCCGCCTGGAAGATCATTGCGGCTTTGCCGGTGGCGAGCTGCTCCAGCGACATGTCGTAGGTGCCGGAGAACAGGTCTTTGTTCACGTAACCTTTTTTCTGCAGGTCGGCTTGCTTCTGAAGCGCGTCGACGTACTCGGGCACCTGATCGAAGGTCGTCTGGCGCGTGTTGATCTTCTCCATCAGATCCGGCTGCTTGTTGATGACGTCGGCCATCGCGCTGAAGGTGAAGAGCTGCAGCGGCCAGCCTTCTTTGCCCGCCTCGTAGATCGGCGTGATGCCGGCGGCTTTGATCTTATCGCTCGCGGCGAGCAGCTCGTCGTAGGTTTTCGGAATCTCGATGCCGAGGTCCGCAAACACCTTTTTATTGTAGAGAACGCCGCCGACGCTCAGTCCCGTGACCGGAATGCCGTACAGCTTGCCGTCCGTCTTGAGGAAGTACTTGCTGACGGCCGGGTTGATGCGGGAGGCGAACTCTTCGTTGCTGAGGTCGACCAGGTTCTTTTCAGGCTGCAGCTGCTTGATCGAGCCTTCCTGGCTCCAGTAGAAGAGCAGGTCGGGCGCATCCTGCGTGGCCAGGCGCGTATTCACCAGATCCTTGTAATTGTTGACGGGTGCGCTCTGGATATCGAGCGTGTTGCCCGATTGCTTTTCGTAGTCGTCGAATACCGTCTGCCACTTTTTCTCTTTCAGCCAGTCGCTGGCGACGAGCACCTTCAGCTTGACCGGCTTTTTATCTGTCGCCTGCGTGGATGCAGGGGCCGATGCGGAAGCCGATGCCGACCCGCTTGCCTCGCTGCTTGGGGAAGCGCTGCTCTCGCTATTATTGTTGTTGCCTTGTCCGCACGCCGCCAGCAGCATCGTGCATCCGAGCAGGACCGCTACCGCTTTATTGCCTTTATACATGTTAACCCCTCCGCTAATTGGCCTTGATTGCTTCCTCATCATAGTGCCTGGCGAAAAATTGCGGAATGGAAATACTGAACTTGCCCCCTGTAATTTTCGAACCTCCCGGAATCGCCGGCAGTCCTCATGATACAATGCGACTAGGAGGGGAAGGCATGCAGGTCACCATTCAGACGCGGCTGTTTCTAAGCTTCACGCTCCTATGTTCCATCCTCGTGGCATGCAGCAGCTATCTGTTTTACACGCAGACTTCCAAGGATCTGATGGAACGCGGGGAAGAAATGAACCGGCAGCAGCTGTTCCGCTATCAGGAAGCGCTCGATCATCTCATTGAGGATCTGGACCGCATCTCGGCGCAGGTCATCTATAGCTCCGATATTAAAAATTACTTGCTTGAGCAAAGCGAGGAAGACACGTCGACTTACCAGAGCTTCACGAAACGCAAAAAATACGAGGACCTGCTCGCCTCGCTCAACGGCCCTTGGTTCATCGCCACGCAGATCAGCCTGATCAAGCTGGACGGCTTTTTTCTGACCTACGGACAGAATATGAACACCGTCTCCGATCTAAAAGGTCAGATGAAAGGGGCGGCCTGGATTAAAGACGCGCTGGCGCTGGACGGGGAAAAGCTGCTCGTTCCGCCGCACCGCAGCGAATGGCAGGACAACCATCCTTTTCATTTTTCCCTCGTCCGCAGCTTCCGATTCCCGCCCTCTCAGCCCCCTGCAGTGGTAGAGGTTCAGCAGACTTACGATCTGCTGGAGGAGACGATGGAGACCGGGCGGAACGCGGATTCGAAGGCCAGGGTCTTCGTTATAAATGACCGCGGCAGCCTCTTCTACCCCGCCGGGACGGACGGCGCCGAGAAGCCGGTCATTCCCGCAGGGTCCGGGAGCATCGAAGAGGTCAAACGGACGGACGACGGGGAAGCGGACATCTGGAGCCGGCTCCGGTCGGACTACAGCGGCCTCACGGTCGTGATCCAGCAGCCCAAGACGGAGTTCATGCAGCCGATCGCGCACCTGAGGCGGATCACCTGGATACTGGCGCTGCTGGGCGAACTCGTCTCGCTCGCCATCGCCTACGTGCTGTCCGCCAACATCTCCTCTCCGATCCGGTACTTGCAGAAGCGGCTGGAGAAATTGAATATCGACAACGTCAACACGTTTCCCGTCAAAAAGCTGAAGAGCACCAAGGAAATCGCCATTCTCTATTCGACGTTCGAGGATATGAAGGAGCGGCTCAACCATTCGCTCAACGAGATGATCCAGGCGCAGAAACGGGAAAATCTGGCCCACCTGCAAGCGATGTACGCGCAAATGAACCCGCATTTCCTGTTCAACACGCTGACCTCGATGGCCTCTTATGCGGACGAATCGGGCTTCCCGGAGTATGCCCGGATCTCGCAGCAGCTGAGCGGCATGCTTCGCTACTCGACGAACGCGTTGTCCGACTCGGTGACGCTGAAGCAAGAGATGCAATATACGGTGCAGTACATGGCGCTCATGCAGTTCAGGTACGAGGGGCAATTCAGCTACGAGGTCCGGGTCGAGCCGGCGCTCGAAGAAGAACCGGTGCCCAAGTTCCTGCTCCAGCCGCTCGCCGAGAATGCGTTCTCGCACGGCTTCCAGCAGTCGCGCCCGCCATGGATCATTACCATCGGAGTGACGCTTGCCGGGGATGGTTCGGCCTTGGCGATCCGGATCGAAGATAACGGCTCCGGCTTCACCGAGGAAGCGTACGCGGAGACGACGGCCCTGATCGGCGAGTTAAACGAAGGCAAGATCCGGCAGCTCGAGATGCTGTCGGCGCAAGGCCTCGGCCACCTCGGCATCGTCAATACGCTGACGCGCTGCAGGCTGTTCTGGAACGAACGCGTACGTTTCGAGCTGGAAAACCGCGCGCAAGGGGCGGCTTTTATCATTACCGTGAGGAGGTCGTCCTGAATGTTCCGAATGATCATCGTCGAAGACGAGCCCCGGATCCTGCGCAACCTCAAGGAAAAAGTCAAATCGCTCGGTCCGGACTTCAAGGTCGTCGGCGCCTACAACAACGGAGAAGACGCGCTGGTGGAATTGCATTGGACGCAGCCGCACGTGCTGCTCACCGATATCCGCATGCCGGTCATGAACGGATTGGAGCTGATCGCGCAGGTCAAGGCGAAGCTGCCGGACGTCCAGTTCGCGGTGCTGAGCGGGCACCATGATTTTCAATATTTGCGGGAAGCCATTCAGCTGGGCGTGACCGATTACTTGCTCAAGCCCGCCACGGACGAGGATATCGGCAGCCTGCTCGGCAAGCTGAAGGAGAAGCTGCTGCTGAATCAGTCGCTGCTCGAACGGGAGATCGCCAGGCAGCTGCTCGAGTCGGCGCAGGAACCGGACATGCCGGGTTTGTCGTGGAAGGAGATCGCGCAGGAGCTTTTTTATCACGGCAATTATATCGTCGCGTACGCCTGGAGTCCGCTCGGCGACCTGCCGGCCGGCCTCGAAGCCGCCTGTTCGCCGCTGCTGCGGGAAGGGGAAAATCGTATCCCGCTTCCTTCTGCGGCGGGCAATGAACACATCTCGCTGTTCGGCGTTCATTCGCTCTCGCCCGAGCGGCGCAATGAGTGGACGCAGGCGCTGACGGAACGGCTCCAGAACGAGCAAGGGATTACGGTGCTGCTGGCGGTGTCGGTCAAGGGCATTCAGCCGGTTCCAGCTCTGCTGGCCGAATGCAAAAAGCTCGCCTTGACGGCAAGCCGATTCCCTGCGAGCTGCCAATGGACGCGCGACGTCGCGCCGGAGGAGACGGGCCCCATCCTGGAGCAGCTTCAACCGGCTTTGTCGCGGATGGCGCCGTTTATCGTGAAGCATCAGCGGCAGTTGTTCGTCAAAGAGCTGGAGTCGCTGTTCCAGCCGGGACGCGCCCTGCCGAAGACGAGGAAAGGCTGGGAGGAGCTGCTACTCTACGCCTCTCACTCGCTGCACGGCTTGCAGTCAGACGCCTTTAAAACCGAATTTGCCGGCAAACAAGCGATGGAATCCGAGCTGCGCGAGGAAGTGTGGCGGGCCAAGGGTCCGGCGGAGTTGTTGGTACAAGTGAAGGAGATTTGGAGCGCCTATTTCTTCAAGGTAGATCCGGATCAGGCGTCGGCGCGGGACTGGGCCGAGGAAGCCAAGTCGTACATGGAAGGGCATTTTCACGAAAACATCTCGCTCACCGCGATCGCGGAATCGTTTCAGCTGCACCCGGCCTATTTGAATCGCGTCTTCAAACGCGCCTATCGCCTTTCCATTCCCGACTATCTGCTCCATCTGCGCATGGAGGAAGCCTGCCGGTTCATGAAGGCGCACCCGTTCGTGCTGATCAAGGAGATCGCCGAGCATGTGGGGTATTCGGACCCGTTTTATTTCAGCAAAGTATTCAAGCAGCATACCGGCGCAAGTCCGAGCGATTATCGGAGCGGCAAGCCGTGACGGGCAGCATGTAAACCGCGCAGTGGCGCTTTTGCTTGTTAGATGCACAATTTTTGTGCATCCTACGGCAGCATCGGCCGAGCGGCGGCGCTTCTGCTTGTTAGATGCACAATTTTTGTGCATCTTGCGGCAGCATTGGCCGCGCGGCGGCGCTTCTGCTTGTTAGATGCACAATTTTTGTGCATCTTGCGGCAGCATTAGCCGCGCGGCGGCGCTTCTGCTTGTTAGATGCACAATTTTTGTGCATCTTGCGGCAGCATTAGCAGCGAGGCCGCGCTTCTGCTTGTTAGATGCACAATTCTTGTGCATCTTGCGATAACACTGGCCGCGCGGCGGCGCTCCCGGTTCATAGATGCACAATTCTTGTGCATCTTGCGATAACACTGGCCGCGCGGCGGCTCTCCGGGTTCATAGATGCACAATTCTTGTGCATCTTGCGATAACACTGGCCTCGCGGCGGCGCTCCCGGTTCATAGATGCACAATTCTTGTGCATCTTGCGATAACACTGGCCGCGCGGCGGCTCTCCGGGTTCATAGATGCACAATTCTTGTGCATCTTGCGGCAGCATTGGCTGCGCGGCGGCGCCCCTACTCGGCTGTCGCCGGTGTCGCCATCGCTGCCCGCCAGCCGCCAAATGCCGTAATGTCCTCGGCCCCCCGCTCCGCCCAGCCTTCGCAGATGAAGCCGGGCACTTCCGTTCCGTCCGCCAGCTCCACCTTGCCGATCCCGAGCGGCCCCGGAATCGCCGCCGCGAAGGATCCGAAGCGGGCGAGCGGCATCTCCCACAGCTCAACCGAGATGGCGGCGCCGCCAGCGGTCTGCTTCAGCAGACCCGGCTTGGCCGGTTGCGTGGGCAGCCGTACCAGCTTGTACTTGGCGATCGTATACGCTTCGCGAATAAACGTCGCGCCATGCGCCTTCATCTGCGCTTCGAGCGGGAAGCCTCGCATGTGCAAGCCGCAGACGGCTACGAGCGTCACGGGCTCGTGGTCGGGATCGTGGTTGGGCTCATAGTTGGGCTCGTAGTTGGACTCGTGGTTGGGCTCATAGTTGGGCTCATAGTTGGACTCGTGGTAGGGCTCGTAGTTGGGCTCGTAGTTGGGCTCGTAGTTGGGCTCGTAGTTGGGCTCGTGGTTGAGCTCGTAGTTGGGCTCGTAGTTGGGCTCGTGGTCGGGCTCGTAGTTGGGCTCGTAGTTGGGCTCGTAGTTGGGCTCGGCTTTTGGCTCACGCGCTGACGCCGGCTCGGGCTCCGGCTGCGATTCCGGTTCCGGCTTCGCATGCCATGGGTCGTCGCCATAGCGCTCCGCAAGCCCGACGAGCAGATCCTCTTGCCCCGACAAAGCAAACAGCGTAATGCCGAACGGCAGCTTCTCGCCTGCGAGCCCGGCGGGGACGGCAACGGCACATAAGTCGAGCAGGTTGCAATGGTTCGTGTAAAGGCCCATCGCGCGATTGGTCGCAATCGGGTCCTGTCTCGCTTCGTCGCGAGTCCAGGTTCCGCCTGCCGTCGGCAAGACGAGCGCGCCGCCCGCGAGCAGCTGCTGCGCCTGACGCTTCAAAGCCTGCAGCCGATGCTGCGCCTTGAACAGGCGGGCGGCATGGTACGTCGGATCGGCGCCCGTCCGCAGAATCCGCTCCGTCACGGGAAACGCGCTGCCCGGATGCGACTCGACGAATTCGCCGAGCGCCGCCCAGCGTTCGGCAACCCACGGCCCTTCGTATAATAGCGCGGCGGCCTCATCGAACAATGCCATGTCCACGTATGCCACCGCGATGCCGAGCCGCTCAAGCTGCGCCTTCGCGCGCTCCCAAGCGAGACGATAGCCGTCTGCGAACGGACCGTAGAACGCCGGCGGCTCGCTCGGGAGGTAGACCTTGGCGGGAAGACTTGGTTCCGAGCCCTGCCGGCGCGGAATGTCCTTCGACCAAGGATCGTGCGGCGCCAGGCCTCGAACGGTCCGGTCGACCAGGTCGGCTTCGTCCAGCCGATGCGCGAAAACCGTGATGCAGTCCAGGCTCTCGCAGGCCGGCACCATCCCCGCGACCGGCCAGGCGCCGACGCTCGGCTTCCAGCCGACGAGCCCGTTAAGCGCCGCGGGCACGCGGCCGGAACCGGCCGTATCGGTGCCTAGTGCAAACGCCGCCTGGCCCCGAGCCACCGCGACCGCCGAGCCGGAGCTCGAGCCGCCGCTGATCAGCTCCGGGCGCAGCGCGTTGCGCGCCTCGCCGTATGGGCTGCGCATGCCGACCAGCCCGGTGGCGAACTGGTCGAGATTCGCTTTGCCGACCGGAACCGCGCCCGCCTCGATCAACCGCTGCACGACCGTCGCATGCGCGGACGGCACATACGCATAGTCCGCGCAGCCGGCCGTCGTCGGCACGTTCGCCACGTCGATGTTATCCTTGACGGCGAACGGAATGCCCCATAATGGCGCCTGCTTCAGATCCAGCTCGTCGAGCCGCGCAAGGTAAGGCTCGATCGCATCCAGCGTCGGCGGACTGATCCAGATGTTCATGTCCCGGTCCGCTTCGGCGCGCCGGACGATCTCGGCCGCCACGTCGCGCGGCGTCAGCCGGCCGCTCTCGTACTGCGATTTTAACCAATCCACCGTCAGTTGCTCCGCGAATTCGAACGCAGTCTCGCTCATACCACCGCCAGCTCCTTCTCCTCAGACTTGGCGATGCCCACGACCAGCTGCCCGGCATGCACCGTATCCCCCGGCTTCACGTGAACCGAGTGAACGATGCCGTCGTACGGCGCATTCTGGGAAAATTCCATTTTCATCGACTCGACGATGAACAGCGTGTCGCCCTTGCACACCCGCTCGCCCGTTACGACCTGTACCTTCCACATGCTGCCCGGCATCGAGCAGCGGACCGCGTCGACCTCTTCCGGCAGCTCGTCGTCGCTTGCCGCCTTGCTCGGTTCCTGCTCCGACACGTATTCCGCCAGCCCCCGCGTCTTCCAGTCCTCGCGTTCCTCCCGGAACGCCCGCTGCTGCTGCGCGCGGAACTGTCCGGCGCTCTCTTCTATTGAAGAAAGGAACTGCAAATACTCGCCCAGATCGAACGTCGTCTCCGTAATGTCCGCCTCGAAGCGACCTCGGAGGAAATCCTCCCGCAGGACGAGCAGCTCCTCCGCGCTGACCGGATAGAACTGGATCTGGTCGAAAAACCGGAGCAGCCACGGCTTGCCGGACACGAAGCTGGCCGTCGTGCGCAGCTTGTTCCACATCTGGATCGTACGGCCGACGAATTGGTAGCCGCCCGGCCCTTCCATGCCGTAGACGCACATGTAGGCGCCGCCGATGCCGACGGCATTTTCCGGCGTCCAGGTGCGGGCCGGATTATACTTGGTCGTCACGAGCCTGTGCCGAGGATCGAGCGGCGTGGCGAGCGGCGCCCCCAGGTAAACGTCGCCGAGGCCGAGCACGAGATAGCTGGCGTCGAACACGATGCGCTGCACGTCGTCGATGCCGGCGAGTCCGTTCACCCTGCGGATGAACTCCAGGTTGCTCGGGCACCAAGGGGCGTCGGGGCGCACGTTCTGCTGGTAGCGATCGATCGCGAGCTGCGTCGCCGGATCGTCCCAGGACAGCGGCAAGCGGACGATGCGGGACGGCACTTGGATCGAAGCGAGCGGCGGCAGCCCGGCGTCCAGCTCAAGCAGCTGCATGGCGACGCGGCTGACCGTCGTGCGCTTCGGATCGATACGCACCTGCACCGAGCGGACGCCGGGCGTCAGATCGAGCGCGGGAATGGCGTCCTGGGCGCGGATCGCTTCGATCAGCGCATGCACCTGGAAGCGCAGCAGCAGGTCGAGCTCGAGCGAGCCGTATTCGACGAGCAGGTTCTCGTCGCCGCTGCAGCGGATCGTTATCCTGAAGTTCCGCCCTTCGGACGCGCTATGCAGAATCGGATATTCGGGCGTGAATGCTGCGGCTTCCTCCGGGAGCGTCAAGATTCGCAGTTCCTCGCGGCCGCCTTCCGCGATCGTCTGCAGCTGCGCTTCCTGAACGCGCCGCATCTCCTCCGCTTGCTCCAGCGTGACGAGCCGGAAGCGAACCCCGTCGCCGGCATGCAGCTGGCCGAGCTTCCAGAACTCCGCCGAAGCGGTCGTCACCGGGCAGACGAAGCCGCCGAGACTCGGTCCGTCCGGGCCGAGCAGAATCGGCATGTCGCCGGTCAAGTCGAGCGTCCCGATCGCATAAGCGTTGTCGTGAATGTTGGACGGATGCAGCCCTGCTTCTCCCCCGTCCTCGCGCGCCCAGAGCGGCGCCGGGCCGATGAGCCGGACGCCCGTGCGGGAGCTGTTGAAGTGGACTTCGAAGCGCGTTGCCGCAAGCTGCTCCAAATATTCCGGCTTGAGGAATTCCCCCGTGCAGTGCGGACCGGGAATGACGCCGATCGTCCATTCCCGCGCGATCGCGGGGCGGTAAGCTTCGGGCAACCCGAGCAGCCGCGGAGGCGCCTTGCCTTCCCGGCTTTCCCGGCGCACATTCAGCACGTCGCCGGCACGCAGCGCGCGGCCGCCGTGTCCGCCGAAGCCGCCGAGCGTGAAGGTCGACGCGCTGCCCAGCGTCAGCGGCATGTCGAAGCCGCCGGCGACGAGCAGGTAGGCGCGCAAGCCCTCGCCCGCTTCGCCGAAGGACAGCACCTGGCCGCGCTCCGCCCGTACCGGCTCGTACATCGGAATCGGCGCGTCGTCCAGCGCCGGCTTCATGTCCGCGCCGGCGACGCACAGCCACATGGACTCGCGGAACTTATAAGCGCCGCCGCGCAGCGTCAGCTCCAGGCCGCTCGCGTCCTCGGGGTTGCCGAGCAGCGCGTTGCCCGTGCGGAAGGCGAGCGGATCCATCGGTCCGCAAGGCGGCACGCCGACGTCCCAGTAGCCGGCGCGTCCCGGCCAATCCTGCACGGTCGTCTGCACGCCGCCATCCAGCACCTCGATCGCCGACTCGCCGGGGGCGAAGTCGCCGAGCAGCTGCGTGAACACGTCGCCATCCGCGAAAGCCGGTTCGTCCAGCAGCGCCTCGACGTACTGCAGGTTCGTCGTGATGCCGTAAAAGCGCGTCTCGGAGAGCGCCCGCTTCAGCTTCGCGATCGCATCGGCGCGATCCGTCCCGTGCACGATGACCTTGGCGAGCATCGGATCGTACAACGTCGTGACCGTAATGCCGTCGCGCACCCACGTCTCGTTGCGCGCATGCGCGGACAACCGCACCTGGTCGAGCTGTCCCGCGCTCGGGCGGAACTGCTGCAGGCAGTCTTCGGCGTAGACGCGCGCTTGAATGCTATGTCCGGCAGGCTCCCCGAACAGCGTCTCCAGATCACGCAGCTCGTCGGCCGCCTCGCGGATCATCCACTCGACGAGATCGATGCCGAGCACCTCTTCGGTGACGCCGTGCTCGACCTGAAGCCGCGTGTTGACCTCGAGGAAATAAAAGCGGAGACTGGCCGGATCGTAAAGGAATTCGACCGTGCCGGCGCTACGGTAGCCGGCTTCGCCCGCCAGCCGCCGCGCGCTGGCGAGCATCTCGGCTCTGACGTCGGCCGGGAAGCTGGGCGCCGGGCTCTCCTCGACGACCTTCTGGTTGCGGCGCTGCACGGAGCAATCGCGCTCGCCGAGCGCGACGACCTCGCCGAACCGGTTGCCGAAGATCTGGACCTCCACGTGGCGCGCTTTAGCGATATACTTTTCCAGGAACACGCCGCCGTTCTTGAAGTTCGTCTCCGCCAGGCGCCGCACGCTGTCGAACGCCGCGAGCAGCGCCTCTTCGTCCGCGCAGACGCGCATCCCGATGCCGCCGCCGCCGGCGGTGCTTTTCAAGATAACCGGATAGCCGATCGCATCCGCATGCGCGATCGCTTCGTCCAGCTCCGTGATGAGCGGCGTACCCGGCAGGAGCGGCACTCGGGCCTTCGTCGCGAGCTCCCGGGCCGAGTGCTTCAGTCCGAACGCTTCCATCTGCGCCGCGGAAGGTCCGATGAACGCAATGCCGCTCTCCTCGCAAGCCCGGGCAAAGTCCGCATTTTCGCTCAGAAAGCCGTAGCCCGGATGGATCGCGTCAACGCCGCGCTCCTTCGCGATGTTGAGGATGAGCTCCGCGTTCAGGTAGCTTTCCTTGGCCGGACCGTCCCCGATCAGAACGGCTTCGTCGGCATGATCGACATGCAGACTATCTTGGTCGGCAGTCGTATAGACGGCGACGGACGCGATCCCGAGCTTGCGCAACGTGCGCTCGATCCGGACGGCAATGGCGCCCCGGTTGGCGATCAATACTTTGTTGAACATGGCGTTCGTCTCCTTTTTCCCCTCAAGGCGCTTGATGACCGCTCGTCGTTACTCGTTCCAGATGAGGACGCGGATCGGCGTCGGATTGTAGGCGTTGCACGGATTGTTCAGTTGCGGGCAGTTGCTGATCAGCGCCGTCGTCCGACCGTGAGACAGCAGCTCCACGTAAGCCCCCGGCGACGAGACGCCGTCGTCGAACTTCAGGCCGCCCTCGGGCGTGACCGGCACATTCATGAAGAAGTTAATGTTCGGCGCCAGATCCCGCTTGCCGTAGCCGCCGCCCCGCTTCGCCAGCTGGAGCATAAAAGTGTCGCGGCAGTTGTGCATGTATTCTTTCTCGTGCGCGTAGCGGACGGTGTTGCTCTGCGCCGAGCAGGAACCGCCTAACGTGTCGTGCCTGCCGCAGGTGTCGGCGACGATCGTGAGCAGCGCCTTCCCGGACTCCGCTAGCAGGACCGATCCCGTCGTAAGATAGATGTTGCCCTGCATGGCGATCGTCGCTGCCGCCGCATAATGATCCTCCGGATAATCGGCGTCGTAAAATAGCGTGTCCGCGGCCTGGTTGCCTTCCAGATCGACGATCCTCAGCACCTGTCCGGGCTCCAGATCGCGCATCCATCCGTCTCCGGCCGGAATGATGTCGTCATAGACCGCCTGCTCCGGCTTGCGCGGACTTTCTACTCGGTGAAATGCGCCCATTCTCTTTTCCTCCCCTGTGCCCGATTAGATAAGCGAATAATAATTCCATGTATTCTCGAATGCCCGGCGGTTCTCGTCGCGGCGGTTGACGCATGCGTCATCCTCGCGAACCGGCTCCGCTTGCGTCACTTCCAGCCTCACGGGAACCGAAGGGTATAACGCGCGCCCGTCCAGCGGATTCGGCGTGTTCGACAGCGCCAGGACGACGTCCATCTCCGTTCGGAGCGTCACCGACGCCCCTGCCGGACAGTGTTCTTGCTCATAGTGCATCGCGCCGTTCTCGTCGCAGTACACTTTGGAAAACAGGTTGACGACCGGCATCATGTCGCGCATGCCCAGTCCGTGACGGGTCAGCTCGACCGCGAAGTTCTCCTGGCCGCTGCGCAGCCAGTCGTTGCGGAGCGCCTGGTAGGTCGTGCGGCCGTATCGGTCGTCCGTTAGCGCTCTTGTCGTATAACCGCCGATCGGATCGTGCCAGCCGAGCTCGTCTTGCACGATGCTGGCGAGCACTCGGCCGTTGTCGCTCATAAGCGTATGCCCCGTCGTCAAATGCGCCGTATATTGGGCCTTTAACGTATCCGGCATGTTGTAGCGCTCGGTCAGATCGTGCGCGTGGAACAGCATCAGCGACACGTTCGCCCCGGCCTCCAGTGCCGTGAAGCGAAGCTGCTTGCCGCGTCCGATGCGGCCCGACCATTTTCCCCCTGCGCCGATGACAGTGTTCAACATCCTGATCCTCTCTCTTTCCCGATGAAATTTACATAACACCATTTTTTATTCGCTCTTGATTCCGGCAGGCGCGCCTTCGAACAAATTCGCCGAAGCGCTGAACGAGCGCGACTTTCTGGTGCGGAACAGATAATAAACAAGGCCAGCCGCGAGCCAGATGCAGCCCAGCGTCAGCGCATTCGCGTCCAGCAGCGTGATCAGCCACACGATGAACGAGGCGCCCGCCAGCGGGAAGATCAAGTATTGGAAGGTCTGCTTCAACGTCCGCTGTCTGCGCTTGATATAGCACTCTGCGATGACAGATAGGTTGACAAAGGCAAACGAGGTCAACGCGCCAAAGCTGACGAACTTCACGGCCATATCCAGGCTGATCACCAGCGCCAGCAGCGAGACGATGGTGACCAGCACGATATTGTTCACCGGCGTCCGGTACTTCGGATGAAGCTTGCCGAAAAAACCCTGGGGCAGTATCGAATCGCGTCCGAGCACGTACAGCAGCCGGGAGACGCTCGTCACCGACGTCAGCCCCTGCGTGAAGATCGCGAAGATCAGGACGGTGGTGAAAATCGCGCCGAGCGTCGCGCCGCCCGCCATCTTCATCAGCTCGAAGCCGGCCGAATCCATGTTAACGAACGTCAGGTGCGGATACGAAACCTGGATAAGGTACGAGGTGACGACGTAGAGCACGCTGGCGATCAGAATGATGAGCATAATCGCACGGGGGATCGTTTTCTTAGGTTCGATGGTTTCCTCCGCCAAGGTCGACACCGTATCGAAGCCGAGAAAGGAAAAGCAGATGATCGAGGCGCCCGCAAGGATGGTCGGCAAGCCGACACCGAGGTTCGCGAAGGGCTGCGCCACGCCGTCGAAGCCATGGAAGCCTTTGATCAGGTAGCCGCAGAACAGCGCGATGAAGATGATCTGGAACAAGACGAACAGCTTGCTGAGGCTGGCGGAAAACTGGATGCCCGCGATATTGACGACGGCCAGCACGATGTTGAGCAGGATGATCCAGACGAAAGCCGGAACGGCCGGGAACTGAGCGTGCAGGTAGATGCCGAACGTCAGGCATGCAATGATCGGCGAGAACAGATAGTCCAGCAGAATCGCCCAGCCCACCGTGAATCCCGGAATCGGGTGCATCGATTTTTTCACGTACGTGTACGACGAGCCGGAGCCCGGGAAAACCTTCGCCATGACGCTGTAGCTGTATGCCGTGAAAAAGATCGCCACGACCGACAGTGAGTAGGCTTCGGCAATCATCCCCTTCGAAGCGTCGTACGCGATGCCGAATACGGAAAAGTAAATCATCGGCGTCATCCAGGCCAAGCCCAGCGCGACGACCTGAACCAGCGTTAGCGATTGGCGAAGCGTAACCTCTTGTTTCATCCCTTAGCTCCCCTTTCCTGTCTCAAAAAAACAAAAATAAAAAGCCGCGGGAAGATATGTAACATATCCTCCCGGGCTTTTATCCCTCCGTGGACACGGCCGCTGTGCCGTGCGTCTTCTCTTGGACCAGACCGGCGATGCAAGCGCCGCGGAACCCTAGAAAACAATTCGTATGTAGTTGGATGAAGCAGATAAGCTAACAGGCATTAATGTGCTTCAATCATTTATGTTAGTTAACATAACATACAATTTGAAGTTTTCAAGCATCTTTTTGAAATAAGGATGTTTTTATGTCTTCATACCTAACGCAAGCAAGCTTTTTTTCTGATTTTCAACGCAAAAAAGCCCTCATTGCCAAAAAGAAGCGGCCCGCATTGTGTGAAGCTTGTTTACGGGCTCTTATTTTGGAAAGGGCTTTGCAGATGAACGATTAGTTGTCTAGAAATCGGCGATCAATGAAGAACCTCGACCAAAAACCCGCCAGGCGCTTTGACGTAGAACGTCCACGCGTGGGAGCGCTGCGGGGGATCCACTTCAAACCCATCGTCCCTCAGCCTCTGATTGATCTCGTTCACCCGCTCCTCGCTGGCTTGAATGAAGCCGATATGAAACGTGTCCGGATAAGCGACTTGCTTGCCTTTCATCAAAGTAAGCACGAACCCGCTGTCGTCGAACAACACCGCAAAGCCGCTGCCGCGGGTGGTTCCGATCTGCAGATCAAAGTAATGAACCAGGAAGTCGGCAGTCGCTTTAACGTCGGTGACGGTCAGGTTGAGATGGTTTAGCCTCAAGATCGCACTCCCCCAATCACAAGGTGCTTACGACCATATTTTAGCAGATTGTATTGGAATGAACAGCTAGAGGCGGAGACTGCTTTAATTTATGTTGACGACCACATATATGAATGTTATCTTAGGAATACGAAATATGTTGACGACCACATAATAAGGGGCGATGACGGCTTTGAAGAGCAACGACAACAATGATGCGATTGAAAATGAAATCAGCGCGGTCACCCGGTTCCCCGTAAGCTTCTCGATTTTCAGCTTGGCTCGTTCCCACCATCGCGTTGCGGGACAACTGCTTCGGGAAGCCGGCTTGTACCCGGGGCAGGAGCTCGTACTGATGCAGCTATGGCAGCGGGACAGCCAATCTCAGAATAGTCTCTCGAGGTCGTTGCGCCTGGATCACTCGACCATCGCAAAATCCGTTCGGCGATTGGATGATGCGGGGCTCGTCACCTGCAGCCGCTCCGAAGAAGATAAACGAGTCACGCTCGTATCGCTCACCGAGGCAGGACGCGAACTTGAATCCAGAGTCAATCAAGCCTGGAGCAAGATGGAAGAGATCACGATCGAAAATTTAAATGAGGAAGAAAAAGCGCAGTTCGTAGCCCTGGCCAAAAAAATCACCGCCGTACTGGAAAATTAAAACGAAATCAATCAAAACGATAAATATCGGAGGAGAATTCAAATGTCGAATAAAACCATGCAAGCGATTCAGGTTCATGAATACGGCGGTCCGGATGTCCTAAAGGCAGTAACGGTCGATCGCCCCCAACCGGCGGCGGACGAAGCGCTCGTTCGCATCGTGTACGCTGCGGTCATTCCGCTCGACTTCAAGATTCGCAACGGGGGGCTTCAAAATGTTTTCCCGGTAACGATGCCCTACATCCCCGGCTTTTACGCTTCAGGCGTTATCGAGGAGGCAGGGCCAGGCGTAACGGCGTTCAAGCCCGGCGATCGCGTATTCGGTATGATCAGAGGCGCTTATGCGGAATATGGCGTCGCCAAGGCCCAGGAGTTGATCAAGTTGCCCGAGAACCTCACCTTCGAAGATGCGGCAACGATTAAGGCAGGAGCCGAAGCGGCCTGGAAGGCATTGTTCACCGAAGGCGAACTCCAAGCCGGCCAAACCGTTCTCTTGCATGCGGCTGCGGGCGGCGTCGGACAGTTTGCCGTTCAGTTGGCCAAATGGAAGGGAGCAACCGTGATCGCCACGGCTTCGACCGCCAACCTGGACTTTGTTAAGTCGTTGGGCGCGGATCAAGTCATCGACTATACGACGACGAAATTTGAAAACGTCGCTGGCGAAGTAGATCTGGTCGTCGATTCAGTGGGCGGCGAGACGGAGACCAGGTCCTGGCCCGTTCTGAAAAAAGGCGGCATCTTCGTCTCGTTGACCCAAGATCCGTCCCAGGAGAATGCCCTGAAGCATGGCGTTACAGCGAAGTTCAATACCAAACTCCCTACCCGCCAGGACTTGGAAAGCTTAACGGAATTAATGGCCGAAGGTACCATAAAAGCTAAAATAGATTCCGTATTCCCGTTAAGCAAGGCGCAGGAAGCGCTCGAGAAAAGCGAAGCCAGACACGGCCGGGGAAGAATCCTGCTGCAGGCCGGCTCCATCTAATGGATTGACGCTACGCTGATGCCATACTGTTGTCAGTGGTGACTATGTATGATCGGAGTAGGTTGTAAAGCATTAGAAGATAAGGCGATGTATAAGGAAGGATGTTGTCCGATGAACTTTGCTTCTGTACGTATCATTACCGACGACGTCGATCGTCTCGTTGCTTTTTATGAGAAGATTACGGGCGTTACGGCAAAGCGCCCCGCACCTGTCTTTGCCGAGCTGGTGATGCCATCGTGCACGCTGGCGATCGGCCATTCCCAGACGGTGCCGCTGTTCGGCGCCGGTTCTGCGGTGGCGGCCGCCAATCGCTCCGTCATCATCGAGCTTCGCGTCGACGATGTCGATGCCGAATACGAGCGCTTGAAGCCGCTAGTCGACGAGTGGGTGAAGGAACCTACAACGATGCCCTGGGGAAACCGTGCCACGCTGTTTCGAGATCCCGACGGCAACCTGGTTAACCTGTTCGCGCCGGTGACCGAGGACGCAATCAAACGGTTCAGCGACAGGCGTTGAAGGGCTGACGATGAGAGAGACCATTGCGTTGAGCAATGGTCTCTTCATTTTAACCGGCTATATAGTTTGGAAAGGTTCGGTATGCGGTTCACATCGGTTCGAGCGGCAACGTATTCTTGGGCTCTAGAGCCTCGCAAACGTAATGTAATCAACCTGGACAGGCTCTGCCGATTCGCTCCGAAGCGCCCGGTTGATCTGTCCCCGGTGATATTGCCCATGCAAGAGGACCTGCGACAGGATATCCCGGACGGAGGTTCGGAACGGAACCCCGCTCTGGTTGGCATAGTCGACCATCTCGTCCAACTCGGATTCCGCGAGACCTTCGATATAGACGCGATACTGCTCGGCGTTTTCCTCGAACATCGTCCGGATCGCCGCCAGGTCCTCCGCCTCCTCCCACAACGAATACTGCGCGCTGCCCTTGCCCTGCAATCGGGACAGCCAGACTCGTTCCGCGATCGCGACGTGACGAACCAGCTTCAGGAGGTCCTTGTTCCTCGTCTCGCTCTCCTCGAGCGCGTCCAAGATGCGTTCGTCCGCCCAGTACAGGTGCTCCATCATGCGCTTGATCGTTTTCATTTCGGCTTCCCCTTTTCACAATAATCTCGTGGTCGCGGCTTCACCCTGACTTTTATTCGAGGACAAGTTGGATGCCACGCCAATCGCCTACATCGCATTGGCCGTACTCGTTATTGCCCGCAGCAACCATCGTGCCGTCCGATCTAAGCCCGAGCGTATGCGCGCACCCCGCCGCCACCGCAACAATATTCCGCCAGTTGCTTAAGTTGCATTGGCCATGTTCATTTTGGCCTACAGCCTCCACCGTGCCGTCGGATTTAAGACCGACAGTATGATAACTCCCCGCCGCTATCTCCACCATATCGCGCCAACCGTTAGTGTCGCATTGGCCATGACCGTTCAAGCCAACTGACGCCACCGTTCCGTCCGATTGAAGACCGACGGTATGGAGATAACCCGCCGTTACAGCCACCATGCCGCTCCAGCCGCTTATATTGCATTGGCCGTACCGATTATTGCCTGCAGCCGCCAGCGTACCATCCCTTTGAAGACCGACGGTATGCCAGTCGCCTGCCGCTATCGCGACGATATCGCGCCAGTCGTTTACATCGCATTGGCCTTCTTGATTACGACCTGCAGCCAATACGGTACCGTTCGATTTAAGCCCGACGGTACGACGCCAACCTGCCGCAATAGCGATAATATCGCGCCAGTCGTGTACGTCGCATTGGCCATGCTTGTTCCACCCGACAGCCGCTACCGTACCGTCCGATCTAAGCCCGATCGTATGCGCATTCCCCGTGTTCGTGGCCATATGAACATTCCCGGCCGCGACCGCTACAATATCGCGCCAATCGCCAACCTTGCATTGGCCGCACTTATTATCGCCCGCAGCGACCGGCGTTCCGTTCGACTGAAGAGCGACGGTATGTCGTTGGCCGGCGGCTATGGTATCTTTAGGCAAATGTTTCACCATAACCGCAGCTCCCTCGGATTTTCTAATACAATCGTTGGTGCACAAGACTCCTTATCAGACATTTAAAATTCAACAGGTTATGACTTAAAAGTCGTTAAAGACCAATGGTCTGCAAAGATAAAAATGGAATCCCAAGAGTCAGAAAAGCCCATAAAATAAAATAATCTTTTTTCTTTATCCGCAAACTGATTTGGAATTTTTAAATGAGACAAACAATACCCGATGTTTGGCGCCTCGCCACTAGTTAAAACAGTAAATTCTTCAATCGTTTGCAATTCCTGCGTTAAGATCTCATCGTCCTTTATCAGCAAGAAACTTGATGCATTGTGAAAGACGATTTCCCCGAATGGGTCTTCCCATGAATCTAACATCAATTGAACTTTAATGCCATTATCAAAATTATTGATCTTATATATCTTTGAATCATGAAAACCTATATCATTAAAATCTGAAGGTAGAGCATGATAAGGCAACGATAACGGCATTTTATCTGCGCCGAATAGATTAGGCGTTCTAGGCGGGAATGCTAAACACTCTAACCAAAACAACTGATAGTCGGCTTTTGGGTTATCCAGCTTAGCGAGTTCATCAAGTAGTTCTTTATGGTATAATGGCCAAACTTCCTTAGTCAATTTTCGCAACGTATTATATGTTTTTCTATATTTCCCTTCATCTATCCATTGGTTTGCAAGATCAAAAACCGACTTGATAATTTGATCTACCTTGCGCTTCAACTGCTCACCTCCATATGGTTAGTATTTTATCCCCACTGATAGAACGCTAGAATAAATACCTTGCCCTCGGTTACAAAATAAAACTGCTCCCAATCTAATTCATTTTTTGCTTCGACTTCCGATTTCAATCTATATACGATAAGTTCTTTACCATCAAAGAACTGGCTTAATAAATCAATCAGCTTGTTGCTAACTGAATTTGATTTTTTATCAAACTCAGCAGGTTGCTCAGGCAGTGCCTTACCATTATCATCGTAGTAAGAAACATGAACTTGAAAGTTTTGTATCCGATAAAGGGAAAAGAACCAATACGCACTCACTTCAAAAAGAGAGCCCTTCCAGTCAGGAAGGGCGCGCAACGGTAGGAATTTGATATCATCATGGTTTTTCAGATTACTACACTTATTGTACTGCACAACGATTTGCTCCAAAGGCAGATCATCTTCAAACTCACTGATCATGTATTTATGACCATGACCTGCTCCAAAATAAGAGTTGATCGTACTTAATGCATCCAGATATCCACTCATTTTAATTAAGATCTTGTAATCCATCGTACCCGCCTTTGTTTTACGATCCTTATATTCGAACACCTTGCCAGCTTAATAACGAAATGCTTACTTGAAACGCCCTCCATCAATTCTGTGCTTTGCCAGTGATCGAATTTCTTCATTGTCATCTTTTAGTAAACTGCTTAGAACTTTAAGTGTCGCTTTTTTATTGTAGACAATCCGTTGTCTGACAGAATCGCTAATGTCCGCTGCTAGTATTAATTGTAGGTCTTCAGGTAATCGATTTTTTGATGCGACCATAAATCTAACTCTTTCATCTACATCGACAGCGAGAATTTCCATGATCACAACAGGAACTGTTTTATTATGTGCCACCCATTTACGCATGTCAGGGTACCTATTAATTACATCTAACCAAACCTCGACAGACGCCTCATCCCATGCCGCTTTTAAGTATTCATCCATCTTTTCACTGCTTCGTAGCCTAACAAATTCTTCTGCGCATTTAATCATTACTGAACCTCGAGTTATATTTTTATACAAAGACCACTCATATTAGTAAGCTTTGAAAGCGACGAACACCGAACCGATCATCACGACAATGCCGCCGACCTTGCTCATGAAATAATAGAAGTCGCTCGGCTCGGGGTTCTCATACATGAGCCGCTGCGGAGATATTCTGAACATGAAATCCTGGAGGGCTTGGTACCGGAAGCTGCACCAGCCAAAGATCAAGAGGCCGAGAGCAAGAAACAGAAAACCTGGCATGCCTCGTTTGACATGGTATTCGGGATAAGCCGCGCTTACGAGCGCAGCCGGCAAGAAAGCTTCTTCCCCTTCCTGCTTGATCCTCTCGCCGTTGACGTACATCTGAGCAGACATGACCATATTGCCTTTATCATCGTAACTCAAGAGCAAGCCGTTATTGTCCTCGACGCTGTAGACATGGCCGTTTGGATAGGTCACGCGGAACTTGGTCGAGTATGGGACACTTTTGTCCGCAATCGCATACGACTGCCCGCCGATAGTCACTGTACGGTGCAGCTCGTCGACGGTGCGTACTTGGACGGGAGCTGCCGTGCTGCTATGATAAATGACGATACGGTCTTGCTCGCCGGCGGATTTATACGTATCCTCGTAAAGGTAGAAGACGCGGTCCGTAAAGTAGGGCTTCGACAAGACGCCTATCACAACGGAAACGAGGAGAACGGAGACGAAAAAAATAGAATCAGGCGTTTTCATTTTTCGGAATAGATCCGCTTGGGTAGAAATATTCGCTCATCCTTTCTGCCTTATCCGTTACGTTCTATAGAGAAAGGGAGTTGCAAACATTTAGAGCTCTTTCAGATTCAGCCGTTTTGCGTTTTTCGACGATATCCCTCTTCAAGGATTTGTTTCAAACCTTCTGTTTTCTAAAAGAAATGTTTCTCAAGATGTCTTACGTTTTCTTCGGTCACTTTAAGCTTATTTCCTAATGCATCGAAAATGAATTGCAATTCGCTTCAAAATTCTTATTCATTCGCGCCTCATTTTTAACGGACCCTATCCAATAAGTCGTATAAGGATCGTACTTTTAAAAAAAATTCAGCTTCACATGACAACCTCATGTTGGAACATATCTACCCACAAATTATACCATTATTAGGCACACTTCTGATTGTCACTTTGAGTGGTGCGGACGCCTATCAATGCCTTATCCATCAGCTCTTCCGCTAAGCCCGTACGCTGTCGACAGCCTCGCTATTTCGCCGCAATGCCTGCAAATATACATCTTTTTCCGCAAAAGTCGGCCCTTTTATGCAGGATAGCTGCAAAAGTGCAGTTATTTTCCTTCATCTGCCCCATTTCCGGCTTGCGCTTAGAAAATACCTGCGTATTCGCAGGTATTTCATTACGTGTCACGCGACGGCAGAAAATACATGTATAAATGCAGGCTTTGGGGACCTGGAAGCCGCCAATAGCGCCGGCCTGCCGAATATGCGCTTAGCAGCCCGCGAATCGCCGCCAATTTTATGCTTTATGATAAAAAGGCAGCCGGCCTCTAGGCCGACTACCTTCGTGTTTCTAAACTCTAAGCTTGTTTTATAAATAAGACCTCGTCCGATTCATATCCGTCACCATAAACGGATTATCCTTCTTCATGTTCTCAACTAAGCGATGAATTTGAGCGCTGTCCGCTTTTAATGCCTCTAATTCTCGCTGCGTGATGCCAACCAGTTGAATAAAGTCGACTTTGCCGTGGACCGTATCGATCCCTTCCGCTTCCGTATCGCTGACGACGATCAAGGCGGTGATCGCAGATTCAACGCCCACGTGAATGGAACTCCCATTTCCCGAAATATATTGAAAGGGCTCGAATATGGCTTCCCGGGTGTACGTATACCTGGCCAGATTAGAGAGCATATCGATGGCCCACAGACATTGCTCCACCGATTCTTCCTTTAACTTGAACGTCATCTCATAGCCCCATCGGCTCCACTCGCCGCCAAACGATTGCTCTTCCACGTAGAGCTCGGTCATTCCATACGTCAGGATATGCTTGTAGCCATTCGGGGAGTGATAGATGCTGTATCCATCGAGATACGCGTCTCCGCCGAACAAGGCGCGCTTATGTATCTCTGTCCCGTAATGCGCGGGAGTCTGCCCAGGATAGAGCTTTTTTTCGAACGCTTCATCGATGGCATCCCAACCCGGCGCCCAATCGTCCTGCGCTGAAGCCCGCTTTATATTCATCTAAATTCATGCTGGTCACCTCACGATTGTGCTGAGAATCCGGTTACCTCCATTCTATTTAGAAGCAAATCGTTTCGCAAACGCCACGCACAGGACAACGCCGAGGTTCACGACAAAGACCGGCCAGCCAACGGATTCATGCAGAACAAGCGCCGAGAGCAAGAGGCCGAAGAAAGGCTGGAGGAGCTGCAGCTGCCCGACCGCCGCTATGCCGCCTTGCGCAAGACCGCGATACCAGAATACGAAGCCGATCAGCATACTAAACAGCGAGACATATCCAAGGCTCAGATAAGAAGAAACTCGAATGCTTTCCCAAGATGGAGGCATCGTGCAAAACGCGATAACCAACATAAGCGGCAGCGAAATGAGAAGCGCCCACGAGATGACTTGCCATCCGCCCAGTCTCCGCGAGAGACGCGCACCTTCGGCATATCCGTATCCGCATGCGATAATTGACGCCAGCATGAGTCCGTCGCCGAGCGGCGATGATGCGGCTCCGTTTGCCAGAGCAAATCCCGCCACAAGGCAGCTCCCCAGCGCCGATAATACCCAAAAAACCGGTTTGGGGCGTTCACCGCCGCGAAGCACCCCAAAAATGGCCGTCGACAGCGGCAGTAAGCCTACATATATAATCGCATGCGCAGTCGTGACATATTGAAGCGCCAAGCCGGTCAGCAGCGGAAACCCCACGACGACGCAAAGCGCCACTAGCGCAAGCGGAAAAACTTCGTTTCGAACAGGACGTTGTTGCCTGAAGCAAATAAGCAATGCCGCCGCCAATACTCCCGCAATGGCAGCGCGACATACGGTTAGAAATAATGGATCGAAATCCATAACGGCCAGACGCGTTGCCGGCAGCGATCCGCTGAAGACAAGTACGCCTATAAATCCGTTGATCCATCCGCTCGTTGTTTGGTTCACTCTGTCCACCCCGCATTTACTTTTGTGCGATAATCTGCATTATAATAGTGACAGATGTGCGTGTATATCTCGAATAAACACATCTGTAAGGGTACAGATCGCAACTTGCGGGGTGCAGGGATGACGAACAAAAAGCAAACGGTGACCGATCGGATCCGGTCCGATATCGTCAAAGGTCTCATTAAACCCGGGCAAAAATTGCCCTCCATTCGGGAGCAGAGCCAAGCCTTCGCATGCAGCCTGAATACGATCATCGGCGCCTATCAGGAGCTCGAAAAGGAATACCTGATCTATTCGCGCCCGAAAAGCGGTTACTACGTCGTCGCGCCGGAAGCCCTCTTACCCTTGCTCCAAAAGAAACGAATCGATTTTACGTCAGCGGCGCCCGACCCCTCTTCGCTATCTCAGACAGACTTCCGACAATGCTTGAACAAAGCGATGGAGCTGTTCGAGAGTTCTATTTTCACCTATTCAGACTCGCAGGGGTTATTGTCCCTACGCCAGGAGATCGTGAAGCTGTTTCATAAGCAGCAAGTCTTCTCCTCGGAGCATCAGATCTTCATATTCTCAGGCGCTCAGCAGGCGCTTCATCTGCTGAACGGCATGCCTTTCCCGAACGGAAAAACGAACATCCTGGTGGAACAACCCACCTACTGGGGAATGCTCGAGTCGCTAAAAGCGCAAAACCAGACCGTGATCGGCATCGAGAGAACGCCGGACGGCATAGACTGGGCTGCGTTGGAACGCCATTTTCAGAGCAATATGATCAAGTTCTTCTACACGATCCCGCGATTCCATAACCCGTTGGGCACGTCCTACACGCAGAAGGAGAAGCAAAGAATAGCGGAGCTCGCGCAAAAGTACGACGTCTACATTGTAGAAGACGATTATTTGGCGGACTTTGAAACAAACCACAAGGCGGATCCCATTTGGGCCTATAACGGGTCCAGCCACGTCATATACCTGCGGAGCTTTTCAAAAGTCATGCTGCCAGGGCTCAGACTCGCCGCGGCGACCGTTCCAAGCGCATTAGTTCCTTCCCTTCAGCAACACAAGCGAACGGCGGATCTTAGCACATCCGTTCTCTCTCAAGGGGTATTGGAGATTTTTATCCAGTCGGGCATGTACGAGCATCATGCTAAACAAATGAGAGCCATGTACGCTCAACGAATGAGCAAGCTAAAGGAAGCTGCAAGCCGGCTGCTGCCCAAAGCGTTCTTATATTCCATTCCGGCTAGCGGAGGGCTGTTTGCTGCCTTGAATTTACCCGGCATACATACGGAGGAGCTCGTCAAGCGGATCGGCCAACGGGGGGTCGATGTGCTCCGGGCGGATCAGCAATTCCTCCCCACTTTTCCCAAGCCGAACCTGCTGCGTATGAGCATTATGCGCACGGACGAGCAGGATATTGAAGAAGGCATACAAACGCTTGCCGAAGAGTTGGATCATGCTACACTAACGAATAACGCCTATACGCCGTCCTTCTGGATTTAAATCCTATTATTTTACGAGGAGAGTCACGCATGACGATGAACGCCCCTTTACCTTGGAGAAAGGTACTTATAGACGAGGCTGCTCACACGATTTCCGGCGATGTTCATATTATTGAAGCCTTCCCGGTACCACAGCTTGAGACGGCGCGCAGAGTGTGGATTTATTTGCCGAGGAGCTATAGCGAAGGAAATCGCAGCTATCCGGTCTGGTACTTGCACGACGGGCAAAATGTATTCGATCAAGCGACCTCCTGGGGAAGCGAATGGGGCGTCGACGAGGCTTTGGAGCAGATATCGCAGGAGAATCCCACGCTTGAGGCGATCGTGGTCGCGGTCGATCACGGGGACGATCAGCGCAATCACGAATATAACTTCGCGATTAACTCGGAATATGGCTTCGGTGGAAAAGGGGAGGCGCATGTCGCGTTTGTGGCGGAGACGCTGAAGCCTTATATCGACAGCCGCTTCCGGACGCTCCCCGAAGCGGCGCATACGATGATCGGCGGCAGCTCGTTCGGCGCCTACATCTCGCTGTTCGCGGCGATTCGTTACCCCGATCTGTTCGGCCGCGTGGGCGGGATATCCTTTGTCATGTGGCACGACGAAGGCGCGATCATGCAGCTGCTCCGGGCGTCGGCGCTGTCTCCAGCGCTGCGCGTCTACTTGAGCATCGGAGAGCAGGAGACCGACAATCCCGAGTTTAATCGGCTTGCCCATGAGCACGTTAAGTCGGCCCGCCAGTCCCTGATCGAAGCAGGGGTTCCGGAGAGCCGCGTTCGATTCGACTATGTTCCTGGCGGGACGCACCATGAATCTACATGGGGCCAACTGTTTCCCGAGATGCACCGGTGGCTGCTTCAGTCTTAACGCTCGTTATACGTGCAGAACGCTTGGAACATTACGGCCGCCAGACTTCCCACAGGTTACCGTCCGGATCGGCAAACGTTATATTGGGTCCGCTGGTCACTCGTTCTCCGATTATATTTACGCCGTTATTCTTGAAGCGCTCCAGGAGCTCCTCGATCCGCGGCGAGATGAAGCACGCGATGGCATGGGGCCTGTCCTGATCCAAGGACCATGAAAAACGCAAACGACCGCCTTCTTCATCGGACTTATGGAGGAACAGCGCAGGGACGACTTGCCTTAACCCCGGCGAAGGCAAGTCGCCATTCTGGTCGGGTACGTTTAACACGGCCGTCGTCATCCCAGGCTCTATACGCTCGGTGCTTGCCGGTTGGTACCCCAAGTTTTTTTGATACCATTGAATCGACTCGTACACGTTATTCACAGGTACGTAAATGCAAGTGACTCCCGTAATGTACTCGCGCATAACCTTTACACCTCCGTAAGATCCGACGGCGATTCAAACACCTGCCGCAATTCGATCTGCCCTTCCCCGTGCCCTTGCGGATCCGGCATCCGCTTGGCCCATTCGACCGCTTCTTCCTTGGACTTCACGTCGATAAGGAAAAATCCCGCAACTAAATCCGGCGACGCCGCAAAAGGACCTTCCGTGACGACGGGCTCCTCCCCCGGCTTCGGAAACGAAAGGCGCAGCCCGTTTGAGCTCGGGTGCAGCCCTTTTGCCATAATCCGTACGCCTGCTTGTATCAATTCTTCATTGTACTTCGACATGGCCTCCCTGAGCTCTGCGCTCGGAAGATTGCCGGCTTCCGAATTGTGCGAGGCTTTGACGATCAGCATAAATAGCATCGGGCTTCCTCCTTATTTTGGGATTACCTGCCCTAAATATATCGCGTTACTCGGGTCTCCGTTTCTTTTGGATTGCTATAATAGCCGCGCCGCCGTCGTTTATCGTTTCCCGAGAGGTTAATCAAGCAAGAGATCGTCGATGCGTTCCGAGTAATATAAAAAAGCCTCGCCCCATCCATTGATAGCGAGATTTCTTGGAGCGACGCAGTAGGTGCAAACATAGCAGCGATGGCGGGCAAAACCGATAGGTCCTTGCGCTGGAGGCGATCCAGGACGTCGTCAAGCTCAGCGATCACGTCGCTAACTTCGTCGTACTTGGACCAGAGCAGTTCTGTGTCGTCTCCTATGTGCCCCTTTATGTTTTGAATGATTTCGGATAATCTCTCGTACCGAATATTGCTCCCCCCTTGGTAAATCTCGATTCCTCGTCAGCGCAACAATTCAGCATTTTGGTGCAGCCCCAAAATTTCTATCACTTCAGCTTGACCAATTCTTCTAGGGCCCTCCATTAGATAACCAATAACACCAATCTTAATTCTATTTACATGCACGAGCCGTCTCATTTCGGGAAATAGTATCCACATCGTTGCCGTACCCTGTCTTGGAACAGGGACGGTTCTATCAAGAATTATCTCTCCGAATTCGTCTTCAAATTCTGGATGAATAGCAAACATACCTGTTTCTTTAATATCATCGCCATCATATGAAAAGTCACAACGCAATCCCTGAAATACGGGATTCTTTCTGCCACCTTCACTTTGAGAGAATAATCGATACTGTATCCTAAAATCCGGAGGATGTTTTCTTATTGTCTCATACGGGGTCCATAGCTCCATGTCTAGATTCTCCTTATCGACTATTAGCCAGTTCCTTCACGCTGCCAACACCTTAGAATAAGTTCGACATTACCAGTGTTCTGACCTTCTTAATCGACGGGCACTCTATCTCCCCTGCTATTCGGTTTAGAAACCACCAGAAATTCGATCTCTTCATCGGATTTGTTGAACATCTGATGCGGCACAAGTGCAGCGACCTCTACGCCCTCTTGGGCATGGAGGATCACTTCCTCCCCGTCTACATGGATGGTTGCCGAACCCCACAATACAAAGAAAAATTGACGCGATTGTCGGTGGTAATGCTTCACTTCCGAAGTATGGGCCGGCATCCGTTCGTGGATGACGCTCAGGGCTTGATCCTTAACTAAATGCCAGCCGTCGCAATGATCTCCCCAAATATAATGCTCGGCAGTATGTTTGCTTATTTTCATACCAGTCACGCCTCCCCGGTACTTCCAGTATGATCTGCCCGCACTCATTTTAACAATGCCGGACTCAGCCTGCCCCACATCACAGGGATCGCCGCCGCAATAAGAATCACGCCCATTAATGCGGGTGCGGCGTGACCAAACGATACATAGATCTGCCCCCCGACGATAGGCCCGATCATCCTCGCTAATGCCTGAATCGATTGACTGCCGCCCTGAACGCTTCCTTGCTCGCTGGAATCGACCGATTTGGACAGCATCCCGTTGAACGAGGGTCCGAAGATCGAATCGCCAAAACCGAATAGGAACATGCCTGCGATAAACAGCGGATAAAAGGAGAACAACGCCGATGCCGCGAACAGACCGTAACCGACGAGCTCTGCGCTCATCCCGATAACCGCGATCTGTTTATCGCTCCGTTTTTTCAGAAGCTTGGGCATGATCAAGCCTTGAGAAAGGATGTCCTGTACGCCCATGATGGAAAACAGGAGTCCGATCGTTGCCGGCTTCCAGTTGAAGGTGTCCAGGGTAAATTGAGAAAATACGGCCTGGAGCGATCCGTTCGGTACCCATAGCAGAAATGCGGCAATCAGGAGTCTGCTCAAGCTTTTCATGGAAAGCAGGCTTGCAAGCTGGGCGAATGGATTCAATCGCACAAAGGGGATTTCCTTCAGCCGCTTGTTCTTATCCAGGCTTTCCGGCATAAAGAAGTATCCGAATGCGACGTTCAATAATGTAATGACGGCCCCGAAATACAGCGGTGCGGCATAATCGAGCTTGGCCAGCAGCCCGCCTAGCGTCGGACCGATGACGGTTCCTACGCCGACAACTGCGCTCATCCAACCAAAGTATTTGGTCCTCTGCTCCGAAGGAATGATATCCGCAAAATAGGCGAATATCGTGCCGATGCTGCCGCCGGTTATGCCTTCTATGATGCGCCCTACAAAAAGGATCCACAGCGCGCCGCCCAAGCCGAAAACGAAGTATCCGATCGCTGAACCTAATAGACATAATAGCAGCAAGGGGCGGCGGCCATATTTGTCGCTCAGAGCGCCAAGCACGGGAGCTGCGAAAAACACGCAGCCTGCATAAACGGAGGTCAGCAGCGTAACGGCGATCGCTTGCTCCGCCGGGTCGCTTATATACGGCTGCACCAGAAACGGGACGACAGGCGCAACGATGCTGAAGCCGATTCCGCATAAAAACACGGACATGAGACCGAATAAAAGTGCCTTCCTATCTATGCTATGCGCTGGATGCCGGTCAGATTTAGAGCTGGTTTGAAACACTGGCATTCTCCTCTTGATATTCGAATTTTTGTTTCCTCGGAAACACAATCACATCGTAACGCCTTTTTGTGTCCACGTCAACAAAAAACCGATTGTAAAAAAGCAGCCTATACTCCGTAGAGTTGGCTGCCTCGAGTCCATCCTTATTGCGTTCTATTCCGACATCATATCGACGCCTTGTTTCTTGATTTCAGCATCCAGATGCTTGCTATACCGCTCCACGAAGCTTAGCATACTCTCGTATTGCGCATCGGTGATGTGCGCAAAGACATCTTTGTCCCGCTCCCGAAACTCATTGTGCAGCTTCTCGTGGATCCGGTTAACCTGTTCTCCTTGCGCCGTAAGCCTGAAGTATATTTCCTTTTTGTTTTCCGGCTTCTGGTAGCTCTCGATGAGCCCCTTTTCCATGAGCTTTTTGGCTATTTTGCTGATGGCGCTTCTGGTCATATAGAAGGACTCCGCAAGCTTGGTCACGTTGGAATCCGCATGTTGAGCGATGTATTCGATGCAATGCACCTCAGAGGGCTTGTGCCCCTTGAGACTGGCTTCCATCTTCGACTTGTTCAGCCACACCAGCTTGTTGTACAGATCTCTAAAGCCCGCGAGAACCTGGTCTTCCTTGTTCATGGCGTGTCCTCCCGCCGTTCATCTTACTTCCCTTATATCATGCGGACAGCAAATAGTAAATCAAACGGGACCGTTCATCATTCAGCCGGAGGATCAACATGGAGATTCTGATCTGGCGCAGTCAGTTCCCATCTGGTAAAAGTAACTTCAAACCCCTCACGGGTTGGCGAGCATGCAAACGGACCCGCCTGGTTACCCGTTGGATATGGAAACCGTGCGACGCGAATGGTCCGCCATGCATACTTTGTACTGCGGGCCCGGATAATGACGGCATCTTTGAGGATGGACGCGCGTACGGTCACTTCCTCACCCGCCCATTCAGGCACCGCCGTAAGCGACCAGTCCGAATAACCGTCCGTCACCACTGTAGCGAGTTGAGGTATGCCATCGTTTATTTCAATCCCTGTTTTAATCCATTGCCCGGGACCGTGGTATAGCGGCAGGCCTGCCTGATCGTACAGCTCCGTAAAGGAATGGAGTTGAAAACTCACTTCAACCGCGGTCTCGTGATCCCAATGAGCAAGCAATGCCGGCCCATCTTCATGTTCAAAGCCATACAATGTCTTTTTCCAAAAGTCTCTCCCTTTCTCGGGCGACACCTTCAAAAATTCGTCTTCCTCCCGGAAGCTTTGAGGAGGGTTGAGCCATGTACCTGCTTGCCATTCCATTCGTTTGCTCGTTGGTGTCATTTATGCTCATCCTTTCTTTTTAAAGATCATGACTGCCGCTTAGTCATGTAATGCGCTGTGAAAAAGAACATGCTTGCGCAGCGGACTATCTTCTTCGACTTTTGGATGATCAAAATTGCGCACAAAACGCATGCCGATCTTGCGCATGACATTTTCCGAAGGCTTATTCACGTCGGCTGTAAAGCTATACACCTCGCTAAAACCCAATTCTTTAAAGCCATGCTGCAAACAGGCCGAAGCTCCCTCTGTCGCGTATCCTTTTCCCCAAGCTTCTTTTCTCAGCCGCCATCCGATTTCAATGCACGGTGTAAAGTCCGCCTCAAATGTTGCTCTATGGAAGCCTATAAACCCGATAAAAGCTTTATTTTGCGTTTCTTCTACCGCGTATAATCCAAACCCGCATTCTTTAAACTCGGCTACGATAGAATGGTAAAACGCTGTTGTTTCTTCTGCCGATAACGTTTTAGGAAAATATCTCATCACGGTTTCATCCGCATTCAGTCGACAGAATGGCTCTAGATCAGCTTCTTCCCAATCGCGTAATTTTAGTCTTGGCGTTTCTAAATATATCAATTTACACCTCCGGGATGATATCTTCTTGTGAGAAAACTTTTTAAATGAATTATTATAATGGCGTTTACTATTGGAAAATCGTTGCGCAATCTTGCCCGCCAGCAGAACAACCCGCCAGATTAGACCGGCAGGCTGTGTATGTTCGTTTATTGAAGCGCCAGCATTACGCCGCTGCTCTTTAACGCCGTTAGCATCTTTATTAGGATAGCCTACACAATGCTTCAGAAATTCATTCTTGAGAACGATAAATCATCCCCTCGCCCCATATTGTTGCACCATTTCAACAGCATTAAATGATCCCTATTCGCCGATTTATTGATGAAGATTCCGGCAATTATAAAACAATTGAACCTGTCACAAAAATAGAAATGTCTTTAATGTCCACCAAACTTCACCTATTATCATTTTTAGTCTTCTAGGACTGCACAAGTTAATCCTATTTAATTAACTCCGTAAAGGCTAAGATAATCTTCTATTTTATTCTTCATTGGCCCATCAATTGCAATCTTTCCATCGATCTCACGATTATGAAGATAAAATAGAATATCTTCTATCGTCACAATCGCGGTGGTTTGAATGCCGTAATCATCATTTAATTCTTCAATAGTCGTTTTATTTTTACGTCCCCTTTCCAAACGGTCGACAGAAACAATTAGGTCTGTTATTTTGACCTCTGCAATGGTTCCAAGCAGCTCCAAGCTTTCCCTTACAGCAGTGCCCGCCGTAATTACATCTTCAATAATCGCGATGCAATCGTTGCTTTGAGGCATATGCCCGATGATTTGTCCTCCCTCACCATGATCTTTCTTTTCCTTTCGGTTAAAGGTGACGGATATATCTCTTTTATATTTATTGTACAGAGCAGTCGATGCAGCAACCGCTAGGGGGATTCCTTTATAGGCCGGACCGAACAAAACATTTACTGATTTGTCTACTTGGTTCTCAATACAATCAGCATAATATTCGCCTAGAATTGCAAGTTGCTTTGAAGTTCTAAAGTTCCCTGTGTTTATCATATAAGGTGTTTCTCTGCCGCTTTTGGCTACAAAGTCACCGAATATAAGAACATTCGATTTAAATAGAAATTCAATAAAATCACCTTTCATACGCATTGAAATCTGCCCCCTAAAAATTAACTCTCTTCTTAAATTAGCTGCATTATTCAGAAACCAAAATATACTTCAAAGAGCCTTCAGAGGAGTACAGCGTTCGGTTAACCTCGTACGTGTCGCCTGCAGGAACGGCCTCACGCGAACGCTCCGGTATGGGATCCGAAAAACTGTAGCCGCCAATAGTCACATCAGCGGTATGGAAGTCTTCTGCGCCTGCTGGCAAGTCGTTGCCGGATACGTTCTTTGCGACAAACGTAAGCAAAATACGTTTATCTTTACTGCCTGCGGGCGGTAGATTCATTTTGAAATAAAGCGGCCGAAAATGACCGACAGTTTGAAATTCCCTGGATTCGTCGAGGCGTTGCGTGACGCTTCTTCTTTCACTTCCATTGGGAATGGAAATGGAAAGCAATGATTCTTCATAATCTGCTTTAATATGGAGTCCGTTCAATAGCACTTTTGCAGGGATAAAGAACTGGCCTTGTTTCATTACTGGCATTGTGTCCAATTTAACGATCGTGCCATCGTACGAAGCGATATTGGCGTTTAGCGTCAACTCAACTTGATGTTTTGCCAAGGACACCATAGCTCTGTGAAGTTTGGCGTCATAATTTACATCCGCGCCTAGCAATTCACCGACAGCGCGCAGCGGCAGCATGAGCCTATTATTTGCATCAATGTAGGAGACATCGGGAGCAGTGAAGAGCACGTAGTAATTGTTGACCTTCAAATGCACTTGCGCTTGTATTTCCTTGCCTACTGATATAGGGGAGGCTTGTGCCCCATCTCTTCTTGCCGCTATAACTGGAAAGGCTAACAAGGCTATTGCAGCAATGCGCAAGCTATTTTTAATTAAATGCAACAACGGGGTTGTCCTCCTTAGAACGGCTGCTAATAAGGAATATCCTTGGCGCTCGTTCTCTTAAGGGAAAATATAACATTCGGAAAACAAGTTGTATATCGGTATCCAGTCAGAGTCGCAATACGGTTATTGATTCATTGTTGAAGAATGCTCATCCGCGTAGATGACCAATGGAAATGGATGCCCTCCATTCGTTAAGAGTACATAACACGAAGCAACGCTTGACAGATTAGACGCGACAAATCCCCGTTGGTCCTCTGAGTGTGAAGGGCTCAGATCACGTCGTCGATGTCGACACATAAGGTGCCGTGGTCTTGATTCAACCCGTTCTCGATATTGTAAGCAGCTGTCTCGAGCAATTTTTCTTTTTCTTCAAGCATGATCGCGTTAACTCTCGAGCTAACCGGCTCGTAGCCATCCGCTTCTGGCGCTTTGTAAATAAACTGAGTTACCAGGTCGATGGTGTTATCTTTTTGGACGGCAACGACACGGACGTTTGCGAGCTCAGTGAGGTCGTTAGCGACCTCGTCATCAGGGGCATCGTTATCACCGCAAATACTTACTTCCCAGTAGTTCCATCCTTCCTCCGTCTCGCCGCCGCCAAAACTTACAGCCTCAATGTTCTTCCAATTTCTCATTTCCAACTTCGATCTCCTCCTGCAGATGCGCGATTAACGCCTTACTCGCAAACCATGTCTATCAATAAACTTTTCGAGAGCGTTATCCCACGCATATCCAAAATCATTCTTCAGCGCACACGCTTCGTCACATTCCTCTTTGCTTTCATAAATGTCCCAAGGAAAGTACGTTCTATTGTTCCCCTTCGAATAAAATGCAACAACGTTGCCACTGACTCGAGACGAACTTATTTGTTGTTTATATGAAAATATACCATCAGTGAGTGGCGTCCGTGACCATTCGGAGACCCAATAAGTCCTGTCTAATTCTATTTCTTTATGGTGTTGAGACAGGGCTTCCAGAGTTGCAAGTACTGCCTCTTCGTCTTTATTATCCGTTGAGTGAATTAGTTTTCTAAGGATCCTCAGCATTTGATGTACCTCCTTTCAAATATTCATATAAATTTTCCTGCTCAAAAAACTCAATTAGAATACGATAAATGATGATATTCGATATAACCGTGGATGAACGCTTGAAGTAGTTGTAATGATTTTTTTCCAAGATAGATTTCCGGAAGGTGCCCTATTTTTTGGAGTAGAACGTATAGTTTGTCCATATCCACCTCTCCTAACCTATGGGAGCAAACCATATCGATTAGCCGAACAGCGTAAGTTCTGCGCAGCGAGCGGATTTATTTCTTGTTACAATCGGGGTAGAACCAATGTAGATCAAAGAAAAATTTTTCTATATAGAACGCAATTAACAAACGCACATCATCACGCCAATCATCAAATCGGGTAATGAAATAGTAAATAAAACCTGGTGGCGATGAAGATGAGTAGTGAAAACATGGAGCAATTAACCACAGCTAT
>NZ_JBHRYU010000046.1:0-55416 GCF_042649185.1 Cohnella sp. GCM10012308 | reverse complement strand
CAAAGAAACCGTTCCTTTCGTAAATGGTTGCTAGACACTTCCATTTTACCAAAGAACGGTTTCTTTTTGTTTTACAAAAACAGGACTGCCCCGCAGGTCATTTTCATGACCCTTTTGGGACAGCCCCTTCTCTGTTTGGGATGTTCTCTCTCCCTTTAGTTAAATTTCTCTATAAGACGGTAATAAAAATCCGTTACTTTATGGGATATATCTACATCCACCTCTTCACGCATCATTTCAGTAAATTTTTTATATTGCCTTTTTAATCCTACTTCATCCTTTTTCAAAGCCAATGCTTCTAAGTAAAGCATGATCGTTCTATCCTGAAGATCATCGTTTTCAACCAACTTTTTGAGAATAGATATGGCTTTATCCATCTCTGCTCTACGCAATAACGCCTCGCAAAGCTGATGCGCAAATGAAATGTACAATAAAGCGAATCTCTCTATTTCATGATGCGCCCATCCATAAACATGTTCGCCGAATAACTTCCCTTTATAGTTTTTCTCATGCTCGACTGCCCGGTTAACTTGGATGGCATCGCCAAAATCCAGCATGCTGCTTTGGTCTTCAAACAGGAAAGCGTCAACTTCAATATGCGTTTGATCTATAACATAATGCTGATTACCGGAATAGATCGCCTGAGGAAGCCCATGACGGTCCAACAATTTTCTAAGTTGATAGATCGTTGTATTCAGATAAATATCCGCGTTTTTTAATGGCATATGATCGAATACATCTTCTATCATTTTCGCTTTTGATACAAGCTTTCCTCTCTGCATGATCAAGTACGCAAAAAGTTCCGTACTTTTACTCGAACGCCACTTTATGATTTCATTCTGCGATGTTCTTAACTCGATGCTGCCCAGGCAGTTAAATATCAACTTTTTTTCTTGCGCAGCCTGTTTGGCCGTGTCCTTATGCAATTCTATATCTACAACTGCCCGTCCGATGGTTTGCTGAAGCCGCTCTTGATTAACAGGCTTCAACATATAATCCAAGGCATAAACATCAAACGCAGGAAGCGCATATTCTTTGTGCGAGGTCAAAAAAACAATCTTCGTTTCTCGCCCTTCCTCTCTTAACCGTTTCGCAAACTCTATTCCACTCTCTTTTGGCATACTGATATCAATAAAGATTAAATCTACATCATGTTCAGATAAGTATGTATTTGCAGACCACGTATCAAGAAAACATTCGACCAAGGTAATCGCATTTATTTTTTTGAGCATTCTTTCCATAATCATATGCATGCTTTTTTCATCGTCAACGACGATCACCTTCACGCGATTCCCTCCTTCACATCCGTTTTAACGACCGCGTTTTGAAGCGATCGGGAGTGAAAAATAAAAGGTAGTGCCTACGCCTAGAGAACTATCGAACCATATTTCCCCACCATTTAATCGAACGAATTCTCGGCAGATGGATAGTCCAAGACCAACGCCCTGCTCGCCGGCTGTACCTCTTTTGGATATGGGGAATTCATCCTGCAATAAATAACTGGCTTCATCGACGGATATCCCCTGTCCAGTATCGCGAACGGCAACGACAACTTTGTCTTGCAGAACTTCCGAGCTCAATCGAATGGCTCCGCCAATCTCCGTAAACTTCACTGCATTCGACAATAGATTACGAATAATTAAATCCAGCATATCTTTATCTGCATAAACGTAAACATTCTCAGCTATCGTTGAGTTAATGTGCATTTGCTTACTATTTATTTTTGCTTTCATCATATTTATCGTTTTTTGAACAACGTTGCCCAGATCTCTGACGACAGGGTTAAACAGCATTCCCCCGCGTTGGGTATGAAACCATTCGAGTAAACTTTCAACGAGCAGAAACGTATTGTTAATATGCCCCCCCATTTCCTTGATCAGATCTTGATGGTTCCCTTTATGTTTGATTAATTCCGCTTCCTGCATATCCTCTTCCACTAGCTCCATTAAATTAACGAGTACGGCAAGCGGATCACGAATATCATGCGCGATTACGTTAAACATTTTATCTTTAAATAAATTCAGCTCGGATAATTGCCGGGATTGCTGAAGTAAACTTTCTTCGTACAAGGTGGATTCCGTAACGTCATGCAGGATGAGTATCTTGCTAACCGGCTTATTATTGCGTCCATCTATATTTGAAAATTGAACATGATAATACCTGTCTCCTAGCTGCATGGTACGTCTGATTGCATGAGATTGGTCCGATTCATGCTCCATAAACTGTAATAAAGAAGGAAAAGGAGACAGCACTTGCGAGGCGGGGCTGCCAATCCGCTTTTTATCGGGCAACTGGTTAAATAATATATCGGCAGAGTTGTTGTAGCTTCTTAACTTATTATTGATATCAAAAATAAGGACGGCGTCATGTATGGATTCAAAAACTTTCTTCGTAACCAAGGGAGATAGATTAAGAATATTAAACCGATGAATACCCCAAAAATAAAATAATCCGGAAAAAATAAGTCCAAAAGGGGAAATATCGATGAGTATTTTGACAACGCCTATTGAATGTATGAGTGGAGGCGCAAATATACAAAAAGACCCGATCATCATTAAGACAATCCGTTTATTCCGCTCTCTATTCCGTTCTCTCCTTGACTTCAGATACATATGAACCAATAAGCCTATGCCGGCTAAATAGTAACTACAGACGTAAACAATATGTAAGTAAAAAAGCGGACCTCGATCTAGAATAATAAGCGGGAATCCTTGAGAATAATCTAAAGCCATGTCCTTGTAGAACAAATGATGCCATGGATTGGTGAAATGGGAGATTAATATGCAGAGTGGGCCAGTGGACAATAGAGCAATACTCTTCTTTGTTATCATTTTCTGATTGCCTGTGAATTGCAGGATCATAATGACCCAAATAAAGGGTGCAAAAGGAATGCCCAAATACTGAACGTGTATCCAAAAGAGCATTTGGTCCACTGTCGTACTCACGAGTTGAAAAGCATAGCCGAATGTATAAAACGAAGCGGATAACACGCCTAAGCCATAACTAACCGAAATAGGGGTCTCCCTGTTTTGCCAAGAATAGTTCAGCAATACCATGAAACCAAAGGTGAATATCATTAAAATTGCTGAAAGGGTAAGGTTGTAGCCCATGCTGCCATATCCTCCGATTCCATTGACACTTCTCCAAGCCTATTGGCTTATTGTTGCATATGTCAAAAGTTTAAAGGATCCCTGAAGCAAAAAACAGCCTAACTTCTTGGCTGTTTTTACGAATTCAGATTTTAGGCGTAGATACAAACGAGCAAAAAGCCCTGGCGTTATTCGTTATTCGCTAGGGCTTCTCTTCTTATAACCCTTCGAAAGATCCGGGTACTTGACCTCGATCGGCAGCCGCGGAATCTGTACCTTAATGATGAGGTCCGAGTAATCCTCCACTCTCTCCGTCATGTATGCGCGTAACGTAGCCCTCTCGATCTCGTATAACCCGCGTCGGCCGGCTACAGCATATGTAAAAATTAATTTTAGCCCTGAGCGCTCCGGCGTATCCTTGATCCAGATGCGGCGCTCCTTGAGTTTGCCCATTGATCGTTCCAGTTCTCCTTGCAGGAAGCTACCTACAAGCTTAGTGATAGCCGCTCGCGTGCCGGTTGCCTCTTCATGCTGCTTGCGCGCCAGCTCCATAAGCGTCATGATCTCGACATGATGTTGAATAAGCTGCAGATCCTCTGCTTGTGCGCTCATGAGATGTCACGACCCTGCATCGGCAGCGGCCGGCATGCTAAGATGCGATCGGCATGCAGACTGCGCGGCGCGTGCTTAGACAGGTCGTAGGCGGATACCTTGTTGTCGGTCACTGCAATCACCTTAACCGGGCGTTGCGTAAAATTGCCTTGCCGATCTTCATAAATCATGAGAATTTCTCGGCTTATATATTTCGTGACGTCCATTCTGTCCGCCTCCATATAGAACGTATGTTCTTATAATACCCGGAACGCGGGATTTTATTCAATAGGAGGCAGATTCCATATGGGTTGCAAAACGTTCTAAAGTCTAAAAAACGCCCGGCGATGGCCAGACGGTCGCTAAGTTTTTATTCAGCCGGGTCGGACCGCGGATCGACCTTGCCAAAGATATGATAAGGCGTTATCCCATTTGCAAATAGGCTATCGATCAGCTTGACCAATTCTTCCGACGATAGATCTTTTCCGTTGCGTATCCAAAGGCGAAACATAGCGATTAATGTGGATATGTAAAACTCAATCATGTATGGTGCTAAGACATCGTTTGTTGGAAAGTCCACAATCAATCGCTCAAAGGGAATTTCTCTTTTCAGGCGCTCGACAAAATGAACAGAACCATAGTCGCCGAGGAGGGCTTTTAGGATAGAAATTTCTTCTGCACTTTCCAAGCATTGAAGCGCATTTTGTAAAGTGTGCGTAGAAAACTCTCTGCTTGCCATTTCCTCGTTAATGGATTTCAAGACACAGGCTTCAACGCAGTCCAGCAACGCATAAATATCCGTAAAATATTGATAAAATGTACTGCGGTTATATCCTGACTTGTTGGCAATCTCTTGAATCGATATTTTCTCGATTGGCTTTTGGCTATATAAATCGCAGAACACATTGATAAAGGTCTGCCTGGTTTTGTCCGTAATTTCAGGTTGCTTGTTCATGCTTTGCCCTCCATTTCGGTTCAATAGACGATCCGACAGATATTGAAAATCTGATGGTTGATGACTGTATGGCGAATCCATACAATATGATCATACAACACGTTGTTGGATTATCAATAAAGGTGATCAACGATTTGGGGGCGTCTAACATGAAAATTTTATTCTTCGGCAGAGGTGTCATATCGACTCAATATGCGTGGGCGTTCGAACAGGCAGGTCATACCGTCGAGTTTTACGTTAGAAAGGGGAGGAAAGAAACCTTCGGTAGCCATATAGCGCTTGAAATGTGGGACGCACGAAAAGGGAAAAAGCTCATCAAAGAAAGCTGGAACGTCAAACTGCATGAGGAGATCCTTCCCCATTATGATCTCATTATTGTGAGCGTCAACACCGAACAACTTCCGGAAGCCGCACAATTCCTGTCAACTGCTGCAGGAAATACCCCGATCCTCCTATTCAACAACATTTGGCAAGATTTGAAGTCGTCGATCGCACCCTTGTCTATGAACAATGTTGTCTTTGGCTTCCCCGGAGCAGGAGGCGGCATCGCGGACAATAAGCTTAGGGGCGGCTTTTTGAAAATGGTATTTCTAGAAAAACCACGGTCAGGCACCGAGCTTATTAACAACAAGGTCAGCGAACTATTTGAAAGTGCCCATTTTAAAATTAGTCGGATAAAGGATATGCAAAACTGGCTATGGAATCACTTTGCCATGAATGCAGCGATGGAAGCCGAGGTGTTAAAACGGGGAAGTTTCCCGGCGCTCATGAACCATAAGGACTCATTCGCAAATGTTGGTAAGCATATGAGGGAAATGATCCCCGTCCTTCAAGCAAGAGGTGCAAAGCTTGATGCCATTTCCCTCTTGTTGACTAAAATTCCACCGGCCATTCTCGGCATCCTTTTTAACAAGGTTATTTTTGCAAAAGGCGGCTTGGCACGACTCTTCGTGGAATATAACAATAGTAAAGCAGGTTTTGCGGTACTTGAGGTTGTGAGAGAAGCCAAAAAGGCAGGCATCCCTTTGCCGCGTCTTACAAGGGCATTTGAAAATACGGAATATTACAAAGCTATTGAAAATCCCATATTGCCTTAACTATACCTGCAATGCGAATAGGAGCCGTGCTTCGTGTAGAGCGAAGTGCGGCTCCCTTCATTATTACAGGCTACAAACTCATCCCTTTATATCCCATCGCTTGATAGCCCTTAACCCTTTTCTTATACATACTCATGAGCATAGGAACTTGCAGATCTATATAGTCGTAGATCTGCACATCTTGTTTGCTTTGGTGAATCCGATGAAGCCGACCTGCATATTGTTGAAGCGTCCCTCTCCAAGAGATAGGGTGCACCAAAAATAAAGTATCCAGCCTCGCATCGTCGAAACCTTCGCCAATCAGTTTACCAGTTGCTATAAATACCCGTTCCTCAGAATCAGGTATGCTGCCGATCTGCTTCCGCAAGGCTTCACGCTGTTTCTTCCCCATCCCTCCGCGCATGACGATCACATTCTTAGCAAACCCCTTTAACCGGTTCTCAAAATACTCCAGATGTGCTGTGCGTTCTGTTAACAAGAGTGGTGACCTGCCTTGTTCTAAGGCTAAAAGCAGGTCGTCAAAAATCAAATTATTGCGCTCCTCGTCTTGCGTCAGCTGATGATATATGTCTTGAATGTCATAAGCACTTGCTTCCGGCAAACGGAAATTTGTATATCGTGGAACCACCTTATGTTCAATCCCGCGGGCTTGCGCCTGCGACTTAGGGTCAATCTTTACCCGAATCGGGCCGCACTGCATTAAGACAATCGGCTGATGCCCGTCTTGTCTTGTCGGAGTTGCGGTTAAGCCTAAGACATATTGAGCCTTTGCTTTTTTCAGCACTTGTTCGAAACTGAACGCCGAGATGTGGTGACATTCATCCACAATGATTTGTCCGTACTCTTCCACGTATTCCTTCAAATTTCCCTTTTGATTTAAGCTTTGGATGACGGCAATATCCACGATTCCGGTCCTTTTATCTTTTCCTCCTCCAACAATGCCAATATTCTTTTTATCGAGACTCAGAAAAGTGCCGATTCGCTCTCTCCATTGGTCCATGAGTTCTCTTCTGTGAACGAGCACCAATGTATTTACCTTCCTGGATGCGATGATCGAGGCCGCTACTACCGTTTTCCCAAATGCAGTTGTTGCCGAAAGAATTCCTGTGTTATGCGCTAAAATAGTCCTCGCCGCGCCGTCTTGCAGCATGGAAAGCGTTCCGGCGAAGTCAGCATCGATCGCATTTCCAGCGTTACGATCATCCGAAATATTTGCCTCGATTTGATGGACATTCATCAAGTCCATCATCATTTCGAAGCAGCCTCTAGGTAAGGCTATATACTTGGCATAATCCTCGTAGCAACCGATAACTCTCGGCTTACCATACGTAGGAAGCCTCATTGCTTGCGTTTTATAAAAATCCGGATTCTGAAATGTTGCTAAGTTTTGAAGCCGCTTAATGAAAGCCGGTGGCAAATCCTTTTTCTCGATATAAATCATATTAGAATAAATGACGTTTACTTTTGACGGCAACGCACCCGAAATTAAATCGGAATGTTCATTTATCCCCGTAGTTGACCAGAACAGGTCCTGATCGTTATTTTCATTCCAAGTACCAGTGCTGAGCAATGAGCCTCCTTTTGTCATTTCATAAATGAATTGCTGAACTCGCTCTATCGGAAGCTTCTCCATCCCCGCTAGATAACTCCACTGATCCTCATATGGCTGGAAAGTCTCGTCCACGAATACACTATTTCCTTCCCTGCGAGGGACCCCCTGAAGAGGAAGCGCAATCAAGTTTCCAAAGCCGCCTTTTGGCAGCGTATCTTGGTTCGGAAACAATCTATCATATGAGTCCAATGAAATCTGGTAACGGCGTTCCATCGTCTTCGTTAATACGGCGCATCCCAATTTCCTTGCGATGACGGCTTCAATCGGTTGATTAAAAAATATCCAAACATGTCCGCCATTCCCCGAACGAGAACGTTCAAGTGCAACCGGAATGTCCCACTCCTTGCAAGTCTCCAATACAGCGACAGCATCTTGCTGCCAATTTTGCTTATCGAAATCCATGGCAACAAACCAACAAGTCTCATCTTGAAGCATAGGATATAAACCAATAGTGCGATTTTTCTTCGCATCGAGATGTCGGGAGATAATTTCATTTGATATAGATTCAAATGCCTGATGTACACATTCGGAACATTTAACTTGCGGCTTTTTACAAACAACTGTCCACTCATTCTTACAAGCTGGTGAATACCCCGCTTTTCCGGCTTTGTTCGTCCAGCGAACAGGATAGACATCCTCTCTCCCACGAAATAGAGAACGAAACAGTGCTATTTTTTCTTCAGAACTAGATTTTGCATGCACATTGCTCTCAGATTTTGGTTCTTGTTTATTTGCAGTTTTAGGTAAATGTTGTGTCGGAGATGTCGTTTCTTCAACATTTGTATAGTTGGAAAGTTGGCGCTTCAGGGAACGATTCTCCTGTTTAAGAGCTTCTATTTCTTTCAAAGCCCTAAATAATTGTTGCTCCAAATCGTTACTCATACCGTCTCCTGAAATAAAAAATTTGGTCGTATCCATTCTATCATAGGGGAGTAAATTGATATAAAAAAACAGCCCCTCCAACTTATAGTAGGAGAGACGGATAAGCTTAATTTGTATCTATATTTAATCGTGGGATACCCAAGTCTTGCTCGATGAATTTCATGTCAGAATCTCTAGAAACTAATGTAAGTTCGTAAACTGACGCTGTAGCAATAATAAGAGCATCCGGCGTTTTTAACTTACGTCCCTTACCTATAAGATCCCTACGAAGCGTTCCAGCAAATTTTGCAATTTCGGACGAAACATCTATACATCTTTTTAATGTAAAAAGTTTTTCTGCGCGTAGTTGTTCCTCGTGCTTTAACCCTGCGAATACCTCAGAAATCGTAATTGCCGAAAAATAAATCGGCATTTTATCACGGGAGGCTTGTTGAACAAAATCGATTACATTACTCTCGTTAATAAGAATCGCAATCGCAATATTCGTGTCCAGGAGATACCCTCTACTCATGCATTCCATTCCTCACGCGATTGGCCCACTTCTTTAAGAAGCTCTTTCCCTCGTTCAGGGGTTAAAGTGCCTGCCGCTTCCAAAAGATCATCAACGGAATAGTCGTCTTCTTGAGCTTCCACCGTTTGCTTTTCAAGGTCAATCCATACACGAGGGTTATTTATGTTGAGTTTTTGAAGGATGGATTTTATTGTACTCGTGGCTTGAGAATCCATTTTTTTGAGGATCATCATGATCCCTCCATTGTCGCTCGATAACACATTATAACACAGAGGAGGCTGTCATTAATAACCTCGTGAATTGCCTGAATTCTGCAGGGACGGCGGGCTAAGCGCATAAGCCAAGCGCATAAATACAGGCATATTTTTGGGCGAGTGAGGCAAATGCCGCACTCATCCATTGGCAAAAGAAAATACATGCCTTATGGTGGCTCCTTGCCCATCCATGATCAATCACGTGTATAATCCTTCATCAGGACTACGCCTCAGCTCATAAAAATACTGCACGATCGGATGCTTGAACTTTATCTGCCCAGCCATGTTCAGAACCCGCTTTTTCCCGACTCGCCTGTCCACCAGAGCTAGAATATTCAATACCATATCATCGCTCTCTATGCTTTCCTCTATGGAAGTCGATAAATACTTATTAGCCACGACGATAAAATTCGATTTACTTAATGAATCCTGTGCTGACAAAAGCGCTTTGGCATGCTCCGTCCTTTTTCTGCTTCTGGCCATGACGATTAAACGATCTTCCGGCACGGTCCCCTTTGTATTTTTTCTGATCGCTTCTATGTCTTCATTGCTGATCGGAATTTGAATATCCGGATCATTCTTAATCTCCAGCTCCGTTTGATACCATCTGATCGCGTTCGTTTTATCATTCATATTGAGTATATTCTTTTTATCTACCATCAAATAACAGACCCCTGATTTATCGGGTAAATAACGGTAACCCTGCGCGCGGTATTCTACTCTATGATTTAACACAGGACTGAGGAAGCCCTCCAGTTGCTGCTTTAATTTGCTCCAGGACATGTGGCCTCCCCCTCTCAACCGCTTCTAGTTCCCACGTTCCTCGGTCTCATCATGCACCTTGCTTTCAAACTCGCCAAGCAGTGCCCGCACTTCGCTTGTTGACTTTGCGTTCATTAAGTTATTTCTTAATTCGCTTGCTCCCCGGAATCCGCGGACATATATTTTGAAGAAACGGACAAGCGAACTGAACGAACGGGGGGCTAGTCCTGAATATTGATCATGGAGATCCAGATGCAGCCGCAGCAAATCCAGCAATTCCTCACTGCTGTGCGCCTTCGGCTCCTTCTCGAAAGCAAACGGATTATGAAAAATACCGCGCCCGATCATAATGCCGTCCACGCCGTATTGTTCAGCGAGCTTAAGGCCGGTCTGGCGGTCAGGGATATCCCCGTTAATGGTCAGTAGCGTATCCGGCGCCACTTCATCGCGAAGCTTCTTAATCTCCGGAATCAGTTCCCAGTGCGCATCTACTTTGCTCATTTCCTCTCTCGTGCGCAGATGGATGGACAGATTCACGATGTCTTGCTTCAAAATATGGGTTAACCAACCGCGCCACTCGTCGACTTCGCTGAAACCGAGCCGCGTTTTTACGCTGACGGGCAGTCCCCCGGCTTTGGCCGCTTGGATGATATCCGCAGCGAGCTCAGGACGGCAGATCAGGCCGCTTCCCTTCCCGTTCTCCGCTACATTCGCTACAGGGCAACCCATATTGATATCAATGCCCTTGAATCCCTCTTTCGCCATGCCGATGCTCATTTGACGGAAGAATTCAGGCTTGTCTCCCCAGATATGAGCCACAATGGGCTGTTCATCTTCCGTAAAAGCCAAACGCCCGCGCACGGCATGTTTCCCCTCCGGGTGGCAATAGCTCTCCGTATTCGCAAACTCCGTAAAAAACACATCCGGTCTGGCTGCTTCGCTCACGACATGACGAAAAACAACATCCGTCACATCTTCCATGGGCGCCAGTATAAAAAAAGGGCGTGGTAGATCACGCCAGAAATTGTTTGTCATATCAAAAACCTCTCTAAAGTTATCAGGACTCTGCCGAAATCGTCTCGCAGCCGACGCCTCGGCTCCTTAAGACATTATAAACCGGAAGACGGGTATACAACAGATTGATGATATAATCATGGCAAGCCGGCAAAAATTAGCCATGACTGCGAGTCCATCATTCCAGGTAACATCAAGCAAAGGGGATTGAACATGACACGAGTTATCGAAAATGCATATTTAAGTTATGGCAAGGAAAATGCGCCTGTAAAAGTCGAAGTGTTCTTAAATTTAGCGTGCCCGTATTGCGCAACATTCTTTCAAGCTGCCGATGAAACATTGCCTTCGTATATGGAGAACGGACAAGTTCATTATGTGGTTAAACACTATGACAAACCGCGCGAAATGCTTTTATACGGCTCACTGGCGAACGCCTTTTTAGACTACAAGGATCCGGAGCGCGTCTACGAGCTGATGAAGGATTTATTCGCCAAACAAAGCCAGTGGAGCGAATCCGACAGCCATTCGATTAAAAAAATGTTAACCGAAGAGTACGGGTTACAGGAACAACCCGATAACATCGACTTAAGTTTAAGCATTATTGCAGAAGCCATTAAACGTCGTGTGAAGATGGTGCCGACCGTATTCATTAACGGCAAAGAGATCCAATACCCTGATGAAATTGACGCAAACGGGTTAATCAAGGAAGTCGAACAAGCTTTGGTCTAGGAAATTCTGTATAGCGAAAAATTAATGTGAAATAAGAACCCCCGAAACCGTATTCGTTTCGGGGGTATTTGCGGTTCGAAGGTGGCCTTTCATGCCGGATTAAAACTCCAGCTCGTGAATCGTGCCGATCGGGTTGCACAGCAATTCGCAACCGTCTTCGCGAATGACCGCCCCCTTCTCCCAACGGATACCGAACGTGTCTGTCGTAACGAATGTATCGATCTGGAACGTCATATTGGGCTCCAGCAGGTAGTTCGACGACGTCTCCATCCAAGGTGCTTCGACTTCGATCATGCCCGTGCCGTGGCAAGGTCCGTAAAGATAATTTTTCTCGTACCCGTTATCCTTGTAAAATTGGTAGAACCCTTTCGCCACATCGCTTGCCAGAATGCCCGCTTTTAAGTTCGCCTGCGTCCATTCATGCGCCTTCAGTCCGAACTCGATGACCGCGCGGCGATCCGGCGTCAGTTTGCCAAGGCTGATCGGCATTCCGATGCTTGGCGAGTAGCCGTCCACTTTAGCCGACAGGTTGAGTTGCACGATGTCGCCTTTGTTGATGACGCGGTGCGAGGAACGAGAGATCGCGTGGCGGGTCGACTTTTCGCTGAAAATGTACATCGGAAGCCCTTCGTACTCCGCGCCGTTCTCGTAGATCACGCGCTGCGCGACGCCAACCATTTGCGTTTCCGTCACGCCCGGACGGATCGTGCGGATCACTTCTTGTGTCGCCAGCTCGGTAATGCGGAAGCCTTCGCGCATGCATGCAAGCTCGTTAGCGGACTTGATTCTGCGCAGCGATACCATGATCTCGTCGGCGCTGGATATTTCCGCATCCGGGAAATTGCTCTTCAGCCCTTCCATCATGACGACACTCGTGTCGAGCAAGCTCGCAACGCCGATTTTCAGCTTCGATCCCTTAATGCCAAGCGCTTTGAACACATCTCGATAGCTGTCCGGCTTCAGTTCCGGATAGCTGGGGTTCGCGGATTCGCGATACTCCATTAGCGTGAACAGCTTGTCGATTTTGCCGAAGTCGCTCGCGTAGATCGTGCTCTCAGGTCCGACGAGCAGCGCCGCGTCGCCCGCCGCCGTAATCGCGACGCCTGCCCGCTCGAACAGCGGCCAGAATCCGCTGAAGTAACGAACGTTCGCGTAGTCCGCTTCGTTTGAATTGACGATCATGACGTCCAAGCCTCGTTCTGCAACGAGCTTGGCCGCCCTCTGAATTCTTTCCTTATACTCATGATCCGGAATATATACCCTGGCTGTCATATCGCATGTCTCCTTATCGGATAGTTATTGACGAATGGTTTTCTTGCGCCACAATCCGGCGAAATCGTCCGCACGGTGGAATATTGCGCCTTTATCCTTAAGCCGGTCGATTAGAATCGAAAATTCGCTCATCGCCTTCTGCCCGCAGCCTAGCGTCAAGAAACGATCGGGCGTTACCGTCGCTTCGCCGTAATGGTAGCTTTCCTGGATCGGAATGAACTCCCATGGGTGAAAGTAGAAGCACAGCACGACCGGCAAATTCCGCTCTTGCAGAAACTTCATGAACCCGTCAATGCGCTTCATCAGCTCGTCCGCGCTCTTCGTACGGAACAGCGGCCACTGGTCGCGATCCCGCTCCAGGCCCGGGTCGTTGCTCTGCATGACCATGTCGGCGAAGTTCGGAATTTCGACGATGTGCATGTTGCCTTCCTTCGTCCAGTCGGTCGTGCTCGGGTGGTACGGAACGAATCTTTCCCGATAGAAGTACATCGGATAGGAAGCGTCCGATACATAGTTGAGCCGTTCCAGCGCATTCAATAATGCAGTCGATCCCCAGAGACGAGGCGCGCGGAACGACACCGGCTGATGGCCAAGCACCTGCTGCACCCATTCCGTCGCTTTCTCGATGCGCAGCGGAACTTCCTCCGTTAATAACGGCACGACGCCCGGAATCGGAAATAGCTCATCCCCAACCGTCTCATGAAACAGGGAGTGACAGCCAACCTCGTTGCCGCTCATCTTGACGATCTCGACGCTCTCGGGATTGCGACGGGCCGCATCCCCCGTATAATAGAAAGTTCCCTTGATTCCCTTCTTATCGAACAGCTCGACAAGCGGCCCGGTAGCGTTCTTGACCCCGTCATAATACGGCGTGAAGCTGCCCACGTCCGTTTCCATATCAAAGCCGAAAATAACGTGAATGTTATCCTTCATCTGATCTCCAACTCTTCTCCCTATTGATTTGAAATCCCGTATGTCTGTATGTCCGATTACTTGCTGAATCCCATCGTCGTATAGAAGGCCGCATTGTCCTGTCTAGTATCCAATCGACCGTATTGCACGACGATCGGTGCATCGCTTTCGACTTTAAGCGCGTATTGCTCTTCCCGAGGGATGACATATCCGTTCAGGTCGTCCGGGTTGTCGAGACGCAGGCAGCGCACTCTTTCGCCGCCAACCTTCACTTCGATATGGCTAACCGGATCGCGATCGGTAAAATAAAGCGTCAAATTCAGCTTCGCCTCACGGCTCCCAAGATTCAGCACGATGACCGACTCGTGGCCTTTGAGTAAAGAGTCTCCGGCCGGCGGCAGCTCGCAATCGGGATAGATCCATAATGTATGGCCCTGTACGTTGCCCATCTTCTCACCCTCCAAAAGTATGTCAGCCGATAATTCAAAGGCGGAAAATCATAATTGCACGTTATCTGTCAGCGCGAGCGACTTGCGATATTGCACAAACTCGTTTTCCAGCACGCTCCGAACTTGATGGATTTTCCACCGCAAATGCGCCGTATCCGTCATGTACTCCATGCTCGGTTCCCAGCCCAGACGCGAGTCTGCTTCCACGAGCGGAATCGTCGCTTCTGCGTTGGCGATTTCCCGGAGAGCCAACTCCTCCATCAGTTCCAGCAACTTAGTCGCTTTGCCAGTATCCCCTTCGCTCAGAAGCTGATGTTTCAGCTTCCACCATTGCTTCACATGGAGAGTCGTCTGAATGGATCTAGCGATAAATTGCCCAATCCCATGCATTCTCTCGCCATCAATCCGCTTGTAATCCGGCGTCATCTGCAGCGCTTTCTCTAGTCGTGCGTTGCCGGCCTCTATCCGTTCCAACATCCGTTCTAGGCTCCTCATCTCCACGTCGATGCGGGATGCGCCTAGCGAATGCCGGGGATCCTCGATAGGCTCGTAATTCGTTGCAACGATTTCGTTGCCGAACATCGCATGATCGACAGACGGCATTTGAACAGTTCTGCGGAAAATAAGCGGATATGACGGGCCTACGCGGAACGGTCCATATTGATCCTCGTTTGTCGGAATGTAGTGCCGAATCGCATCGCTCCACGCGCTCCAGGCATCCAGCGCGAACGGCGCAGCCGCTTTGCCGAAATCCCGCACCGCCAACATCTCCAGCACGCTCTCGTAAGAGGGGCTTGGACGCCAATAAGCCCATTTGGCAAGCTCGCTGACAAAGGACGGCCACCAGCCATAATGATGCGATTCCATGAGGCCGCTTAAGCCCCATTCTTCCTGCGCTTGTCGGAGCGCCTGGTGTCTTCGGTTCCACTGATCGGGAAACGGCTCATAAGGGATAACGCCGATATCCCAAGTGAGACCGCCCGTATTACTCATCGCATACAGCTTAATGCTGCGTTCGCGGGCAACTTCCGCCTCGCTGCTGAAATATTCGCCAGGTCCGACGTTCGCCAGCGTGTAATCGACGCATACGTGCGTCACATTTTCGTTGCGCATCTGCTCGAACATCTCGAACGTCACTTGCAGCGTGATATTTTCCGGCAGGGCGCGAAGGAGCTTGAGCCGATCTTCCTTCGGCGCATACCCCCAGTTGTACGTCCAGAACACGATGTCCGCGTCCGGGTTGTGCTCGCGGATCGTAACCGACAACAGATTAAGCCACTGCGGAAAGTCATTACACGGCCACCAGCCCGGGCTTGGCTTCGTTCGCGGTTGATCAGCCGGCCATTCGAGGCGCAACTTGCCCGTCGTGTTCGGGTCCTTGCTCGGAAACTCGCACGATTCTCCGACCAAAATGACACCCTTGAACCGGGGGCAAGCCTGAAACACCTTGCCGTAAGTGTTGTCGTAATAGGCTTTCGCATCCGGGTCGTCCGGATGAAGACGGCTCGTCAAGTAGCTGTATACATACACGTCCAGTCCGTACAATTCGGCGCGATCTACGAGGTAGTTAAAATCCTGATAACCTTCGGGCGTTTCGTCGACATCCTTCACGAATACCATAATCGCGTCGAGGCCCGCATGCGCCATCGCGTTCAGATGTGCGTCGGGATAGCGATCCAGCCCCCAGCCGGAGTGCGCCATACGAGGCGAGAATAGCGGCTCGCGGGTGACATCTATGAGTGCCAGCACCGGCGATTCACGCAAATTCATTTGATCCTCGAGAAAATAGCTCCCCTGTGCAGCGCCCCGGTCATCGAATCCGCACACGACAATGCGGTCGGTCTGGGCAACGATCCGATAGCTTCTCGATTTCTCAAGTGATCCGCCCATCGCAGGCAATTCCTCTTTTGTCGCCAGCACGATGACGCTTCCCCAGCCAGACGCGGCTTCCGCCACGTTACGTGTCCGGGTCACGCGGATGGAGACGTTCATGCTTGTCCATAAGTAGTCCTGCAAATCCTTAACCGTGTTCGCCAGCAGCGGCCCGGCCGCTTCGTCGATGACGATGCGCCAGTCTTCCGTAATTTCGAGCTCCCCCGCATCGGGCCGGATAGCCGGATCGCGGCGGTTCGGCTTATGAACGACCTCGAGCCGCTTGCGAAAATCATATTTGCGTTCCACGCTCTCCCACTCCTTTTCCCGCCGCTTTTAAGCTGTCTCCCTGCATCGCATTTCTCGTTTCAAATCAGGGATGGAATAAATCGCTTCAACAATCGCTGCGCATTCAAACCCAGCACCTTGGCTTTCACTTCTTCGGACACGCGGGAATATAAAATGTTGCCGATATCCCACGTTATACTGTTGAATGCGGCATCGCTGGAGAAAAGCAGCTTGTCCGGGTTCGCCTGGCGAACAAAATATTCAAGCGGATGTTTCGAACATAGGAAAACGCCCGTTAAGTCGAGATACATGTTCTCATACTTGTTGGACAGCTCTATTGCCGTCGTTACACCGGGCTCTACTCCGCCGCAATGGCCGATCAACACGGTTACGTTTTTGTATTTTTCCGCAATAGCGAACAAGCGCACTGGATCGGAGTAAGGACACTTCGACCACGTGTGGACAAGCACGAGCAGCCCTTTGGCATCCGCATATTCCCACATTTGCGTATAGTCCGGCCCGTCAATCGGATACTTGTTCATATCCGGATGAATCTTGAATCCTACGAACCGATCGGACTGGGCAAAGCATTGTTCAGCGATTGCCAAGCTTTTCTGCTGCCAGGAAGGGACATACGTTACATAGCCAAGCAGTTTACGATGAACCTTCATCAGATTGGCCAGATCAAGGTTGGCTTCCAATTCATTCGTATTAAGCCCTCTTAGCATCGAAACGATGGCATAGTCGACCCCGATCTGATCCAGCATGTTGGAGAAGTGAACGGCCTGCTCCTCCTCCTTGTTGGCATAGGGCATATAGAAACTGGGAGAGGGACCTAAATGCCCATGAACGTCAATGACCAGGAGATGATCCAGCGGCTTTCCTTGCTCGGCATATTCGTTTAACCTCATTACGCTCCCTCCTCCATCAGCTTCACAACATTTTTATAGGCGATATTCTCTTTGTCCCCTACGCTAATATCCGCATAAGACAGCATCGTAATGGCTGAACCGGGCATTCTGAATGGCATTTCCGTGCCCCATAACAGGCGCTCCGAACCGAATCTCGATACCGCATCTTCATAAGCGAGAGTGTTGGCATACGTGCTAAACTCCACATAGAAGTTGGGGTAGTTCTCCAAATAGCCGTAAACGACCATGATGTTTCTATGACTGACAGAAGTGAGAATCACGTTGACGCCGGGATGCGCCTTTAACAAGTGCTCGAATATCTCCATATCTTTCCCGTAGGCATCGATGATTTCCGAATGATCGATCAGCACATGAATGCGGAGTCGGGCAGCCATCTCGAATATTTCGCGAGTATGCGCGCCGTGCAGCGTAAATCCGTGCAAACGCGGGCAAATTCGCACAAACCGGATATTTTCCTCGCGCAGTATTCGCTCCGTCTCAGCCCATCCCCGATCATATTTATAATGAGGAGAAAGAATAAAACAAGGAATCAGCTTGTCCTCGTTTCGAGTCCATTCCAGCAACTTCTCGTTTCCGGCAATCGGGTTCGAGTCGCGCGCCACGGAATGAAATACGATCGCTTGATCAATATTGTAGTCTGCGAGCCGATCGATCAGCTCGCGTTCGTTTCTGATCTCCAATGGTTCATTGGCCGAAGATCCGATCATGCAGTGGACATCGATTCTTCTCATCTTCATGCACGCCCTCTATCGGTTTCTTCATTAAAAAGCTTGCTTAACGCGCCTAATGACACTTTATCTTGGCGATCAACCGTTACGACGCCATATGCGCCAAAGGGAGCTTGCCATGGTCCGGCATACACGCTGCGATGATAATAATCCGCCCAGCACCACAGAATCCCGCCCTGAACGCCCTCCACGCTTCGAATTGCCTGCCATACCGATTGTATATAAGCGGCTTGAAGCGCTTCGGAATAACGAAGATCGCCTTGAACGCCCGCGATCGATTGCGCCCCGAACTCTGTTACGATGACAGGTTTTCCCGCATATTCCGATACCGTTTCTCGTAAATGCTTAGCCGTTGGAGCAGCCGCATGTTCCTCCAGTTGATCCATATGGTAGACCAGCGGCGCGATCACTGAGCCATAATACAAATTGATGCTGACGACATCCGCATCCAGGAATGCTTGGTGGCCCGGGGTATGTCCGACTGCAACGAAGGTAACGAGGCGGGTGGGATCCATCTCTTTCGCTTTGCTCATTAACCGGCGCATCGCCTGAATACCGTATGGCTTGTTCGTTCCTGATTCATTGCACATGCTCCAGGCAATGATGCACGGGTGGTTGCGGCCATGCTTGATCATCGCCTGCAGCTCCGTCTCAGCTCTGTCGATGATGTCATTGTTCTCGATCTCGTCGACTTCGGCATCGATCTCCCACGGCTTCAGCCACCAATTTAACGGGATTTCGTCGATCAGCAACAGCCCGATTTCATCCATGATGTTCAAATGAAGCGTGTCCAGCGGATAATGCGTGCGAATACAGTTCACGCCGGCTTGCTTCGCCTTGAGCAGATCGGCTCGAATGTCCTCTTCCGGAACGGTAGGTCCATATCCGGCAATATCGTCGTATCGATTTACGCCTTTAATCAGAATCGGCTCTCCATTAAGGAGAATTTGCGTACCCTGCACTTTGATCGTTCTGACCCCGAAGCGCTCCGTCTTTCCGTCAACAATCTGTTCTCCATGTCCAAGCATTTCCACTTGCAAATGATAGAGTTGTGGCGACTCCGGTGACCATAACCGTGCTCGCGCCATGTCGATCGTTGCCGAGCATACGATCTTCTGCCCTGCAGGGCAGGCGATCTCCGTCAGGGCTGTGTAGACGGTATTGTTCGCTTCGATTCCGAGCCGGATTTTCCCCTCCAACAGCGTCTCTCCTGTATTCGTCACCTCGACTTGGCAGACGACCGCAGCACCTTCCTGAACAGGCGCAGCGTCAATCGCAACATTTGAGATCAAACAACGATCGTTCGAGACGAGTGAGACCGGCTGCAAAATCCCCCCGTATTGAATCCATTCGATCAGCATCGATCCCGGCAGCCAGTTGCGTCGCGGCACATTATCGACTCGGACAACAATCTGATTGGTTCCCGTTGCTTGCAGGCAGGAGGTAATATCCCATTCAAAAGGCAAGAAACTGCCGATATGCTCTCCCACCAGTTCACCGTTGATCCACACTTTGGCGTGTCCGCTTACCCTCTCGAATTGAAGACGATAGTTGCGGCCTGATGGCGTTTGATCCGCTTCAAGCTTTAGGCAATACCAACCGATTCCCTCATATCCCCAATAAGCATGACCGTAAAAATCCCATGCGCCCGGGATGTTTACGTGCAGCCAATCCGATTTATCGAACGCTGAAGCAAACCAGCCTTCCTGCTCTCCCCGGTTATCGATATCAATCTGGAAAACGGCTTCGTTCATTCTCAATACCGTCAAAGTCTGTTCACTCCTTATCTGCCTCTTCGACGACAACCATCAGATAACCGTCTACATCCGGCAGCGGAATTCGAATGTACTCCCCTGCCGTTTCATAGGCCAAAGCCTCTCCGTCGGGAGCCGCATACACGTTCCTTGCGTTTTGTCCCTTTAGGTATACGACCGCTTGCGTCAGCAACGGGCGATCCTCGATAATGGTGTAATTGCCTCGTTTCTCCGGATGTGTCGTCTTCACATGGACCATTTTCATCCGGTCTTTCTCCGTTACCGTCACCCGTGAAGTTGAAGGGAGATTCTCGCACTTGAGCAACGGTTCGGCAAGCAACTGCTCCAGGCCATATTTCACCATCTTTTTATGCGTGACAAATGCGTATTCGTTATACGCCGTAAAAATATTAAAGCTGAACTGAAAAATATTGCCCGATCTGGCGAGCGCGGGACGTCCGTTGCTCCCCTTCGGCGGCGTGTAGAAATAGCCGTGAAACCCATCCCAATGCCGATTGAAATACGGCTCGATGTAATCGGCAATCATTTGCGCGCCGTCTTTCAGTTGCATCTGAATGCCCTGATTGTAAATAGCGCATGGTCTGTCGGGCACTTCTCCGCCTGTATCCTTCAGCATCCTAAAGTAGGAACGATTCCATGGATCGGGCCCGTCGTACGTTAGATTCCAAGCATCAATCGCAAAAGCGTTCTTCTCGGGATTCAGCCCTCCGTGTCCGGAGCTGATAATGCCTTTGCCTTCAGCCAAGTGCCGCTCCAGCTTCTCTTGAAGCTTCTCCGTAACCGTCAGATCATCGGGCAGTATAATGACCTTGTACGGCGATAGATCCATGCGCTCATCCAGCAGATCGTACGTATATTTCAATTCGCCCAGTATTCGGACAGCCCCGTTATGGGATTTGCCAATCACACCGCTGACAGGCACCATGATCCCGATGTCCGCGACTGCACGAGCATGGTCCGTCCACGGCTCATATTTCTCGATCTCCGTATACACTTCGCCAATCATGCTGTATACTGCCGGGTCAAGACCATCGCGAGGGTGCATATGATCGCCGACCGAAGTCGTCACGGCGTTGCTGAGCGCATCCCAGCAATCGTTTTGCAACGAAGCCTTCGTCTTCAGACCGCCGAAATCGCCCCAGCTGGCATGAAATCTGCCCGTCATATAGAACACCTGTATGCCGAGATTGCGTGCATAGGCCACTTGTGCCGGGAAGAAATCGTAACCCCATAGCTCCGGCAAGCACTCGATCTCGGCATGCGTATTAAGCCCCTGCGAATCGCCGAAACGCAATCCGTTCAAGTGAAGGAATTTATGATCGCCAACGAGCTCTTTCACCTTCCGGCAAAATTCAAGCGTCTGGATGCCGGTAAAAGCAAGCACGTCGTCGTCGTTAAGCGGGTCCATGCCCCGCTCCCGCATATGCTCGCAACATTCGTTGCCATAGCATGGGTTCGCATACATATTAATGCAATCAAGGAATATCCCCTCGACCGGGTAACGATCCAACACTTCCTTGATCATCGCCAGCATATAATCGCCGTAACCGGAGTTCAGGCACATCGCTCTGAAGAAGTTTTCCGTCCGGTCGCCGTAGATGATCTGCCCTTCTTTATTGACGACACACCATTCGCGATGCTTTCTGGCCATTTCATGATCCAATCCCAAATTGAAATAGGCGGTCACGCCAATCCCCAACTTGCGGCACTCCTCGACCGTTTGCCCGAACATATCAAAGTTCAAATGCGGGTGCATGACCCCAACTTCGGTAGGATAGTATGCGTAACCGATATTGCATTTGGCAAAAGCGTTAATGAATTCGACCTTGGCGTCTTTCAGCGTTTGAGCGAATGCTTTGGCATCAAAATTCGCCCCGAAATCGGGGATATCCGGCATCGTATGAAAGTCGATATGAACCGCTCGTTTGATTTGTCTCATCTTCACTCTCCTCCAGTAGCGACGAAATATGCTCGAATGCATCTCTAACTCTAAGTGAAGCAGATGACCCCAACAAGGGAGAAAGCTTGTCATTCTATGCACTCTCTTGCTCACTATGACGAAGAAACATCCCGCGGCAGGCGCGGGATGTTCTCGATTGAATCTGCGTGCAAATGACTGTGCTAATTCAGCTTTTGGAGCGTGACATCGTCGATGTATACGTATTCGCCTTGCTTAAAACCGACGACGTAGATAACAGGCTGCACGCGCCCCGGTACGCCTCCGGCATAACTTGGATCTACCGTAAATTGGATTGTCGCTTTTGCCCATTGGCCTTTGGTGGCGGCAACCTCAAACGCATCAGACTGCTTCGAGCTTAGTACGCCATATGCAGCGGTCTTCACGTGAGCCTCCCATACAAGACTGCCATTCGTTGTTGAATTCTCCGGCACGAAATAATGGAAGGACGCTTCGTATTGACCCGGCGTGATCGGCAAATCAAGGAAAGCCGCGACGTCGTAGCCGTTAGGATTGTTGTACATGTTTACGGCGAGACTATACTCGCCTGTACGTGCATAATCTGTCGTACGTTCGATCACATCATCTGCGTAAGCTTTGTCGACATACCACGGAGGCGCGGTTGGGTCCCCGCTGTCAAACGATCCGTTCGGAATCAGGTTCGTTTGGCCGGGATTCGTGCCGGGATCGGTTCCAGGACCGGAACCGGGATCTGACGAGCCGTCAAAAGGATAAAGGGTAACATCGTCCAAATATACCTTCTGGTTGTCGGCAAATCCGGTGAAGAAAATGACAGGCTGCACTCGGCCTGGCGCTTCCGTTGTCGGCGCGACGATATAACTTGGCAGCACCTCGAAGTCGACCGTAACTTTGGACCATTTCCCGACTGCGTCACTAGCCGATTGATCGGGAGAGACGATCGAATCCAGCAGCTTATAATTTGCGTTTTTCACATTGATTTCCCAGTGTACAGTCCCAAGCGTTGACGAGCCTGCAGGCAGGAAGTAGTGAAAAGTCGTTCTGTATTTGCCAGGCGTAATCGGCATATCCTGAAACGGGGTCGCAGGCGCCACTGTCGACGTTTTAATCAACAAGCTATGGCCGCCTGTCCGCGACTTTTCATCCGTCCGAGTACTGCCTTCCAAATACCATGGCGGCGCGGCATCCGGGTCGGTTGCTTCACCGGTTTCAAACGAGCCGTTCTGAATAATTCCTTCGCCCTCGACCATATTGATCGTTTTGAACGACTCCAGTTTCCATGGAGCAGCGCCCAGCCACCCCAAAAATTCGGTCTGGCCATGATAGTTCCGCAAGAAATAAGCCTTAAATGATTTGCCTTGCTCCGGATCAACACCTATGCTCTCGAGCGGGATCACCTGAATCGTATTCCACCGATCGCTCTTGATGACCGATTTGTTTTCCCATCCCGCGACAGTGCTCGGTACCGCCAAGTATCCTGGCGTCTGATGATAATTAAACTTGACCTCTCTCGGATTGGTGAAGAACCCGGTGATTCCGCCTGATGGATCGCTGACCATGAACGTCTCCACCGAGTCGTCTCCGCCGCTTCTCCACCATCCATTGGGCGCATCATCGCTCAAGACCATGCCCTCAAGGTGATCGTCAAAATTCTCATACCCGACGTAAAGATTCGTGTCGTCCCACAACAAGTACACTTTTGTTTCGTACGGTCCCTTTGCTTGTGTCTTGATATTATTAAATTCAGTAAACGGTTTGGCGTTCGCCCATGGTCCTGTGCTGAAATCGAGCGATTGCAATATTTCAGCTTTACTCGCCGTCGTTTTCACAGCCATTTCCGAATAGTTGGAGCTGATCGCATCCAAAAATTCGGCTAGCTGTGGACCGATCGCGCCGTTCGCCGGTTCGGTTTTCACGTATTCTTTTAACGCGGAGATCAGCGATCGTTGAACGCCGTCCCAGTTGCCTCCCATGCCTGGCGGATAGACGGGGAGCTCCAATATCGGATCGCCTTTGAACTGCGTGACGAGCTCCGTCCGCTTCTGGGCCATGGCAAAGCTTTGCTTGATATCGTTCAGCATGGCTGCGGCTTGTTGTTCATTGGCCGGTGTGGCAACCGGGCCGCTTCGCGGATAACTGAGCGCAGAAGCTTCGTAGAACTCAAAAGAACGGAGAAGCAATTCGGCGCGTTTTTTCTGTTGACTCGTCTGCGCTTTGGCGACAGCCTGCTCCAACAGATTGCGGCTTTGCGTAATATCTTCCTTCGTTACCGGCTGCAAGTAATCAGGCTGGTCGAAACGAAGATAATAGCGCTCTGACTTGAACCTCTCATACCAATCCGTATCGAGAATACGCCGAGTCCAAAAATCTTCCCACAAATCGTAATAATCCTTCAAGTAAGGAGCGGCTGCCTCGCCTACCGCACGCTTGTACCAATCGTCCAGCAGTTCATCCACATTCTGGTCCGCATTCCATTGCAGCTTAGCGGAAAGCCACGGTTTCGGCCCCTCGCCGAAGTTAGGAAACAGCTCCGCAACATGAGCGATAACCCCTTGATCCTGGGCATATTTATAATTTTCAGCCATCTGATGCGGGAACACACGCGGGAGATTGTATGGCCAACCATAAAGATACTCATACCAGGCCACATTTGTCGCCGCCTGTTTCCAGCGCTGGAAGACCTCGTTTGATAGATCAAAATTCGTTTGATCGATCCACGTCATGCGATCTTCTGTAATATAAGGAATGACATGGGCGTTCAGCGTTACCGTAGTCGGCGGATCGAACAGATTGGAGTACGCCAGCAATCCGAAATATTTGTCGGGATACTCGGCTAATACGCCTTCCACGACTTTGTTGACCCATGGGTAATAGACATCCGACAAATTCTCAAGCCCGACCGAATTCAATTGTCCCGGTTTCTCGCAAAATCTATGGCTGTCATTCATCCCAAGCGAGTATGACATCGAATCCGGATTGTTCTGGAAATACGCTTTAATACGTTGGATGGCCACCGCCGCTGTTGTATCGTTGAAGCATGGCTGCCAATCATACGGATGTGTCGGAACGACTCCGTCTACGTAATACTCCGGATGATTTTTAAATACGACCGGATCGAACAGATTAGCCAAGTTGTGATGGAATTGAATGTTATCATGCATTCGATTCCTTGCTGCCCACTCCGCATTCGTTACCGACATCGAAGCTTCGGTACCGAAGAAATGGCGAGATATCGTTGCAGGCTCCTCCTTAACGAGCGTGCGCGGGATGGTAACTGTACTGTGCGATGGCACATCTTCGCCGTCCGGTCCCGGCATCAACCAGCGAATGTCCAAATATCGCTCCAGGAATTCGTTAACGCCAAACTCCGTTCCCCAATCCGTGGATCCGATAATCGTAATGTTGTTTACTTGCGAATCGATAATAAAGCCATCGACATTGAGTTGGTTCAACAGAGCTTGATGGTTTGATTGATCTTCAATCCGGCTAACTCCGATATAAATATTTGCCTTATCGTCAGTAGATGGCTCAGCTAGTTGTTCAATGGTTACGATTGATAGCGCTGCTCCCGTTGATTTCTGTACGTATTTCTTGAAAGTGTCAGCAGCCTCGCGCGTGCGTTGGCTAGCATCTTCATCAATAATAATCCGTGCCTTGGCTGCTCCATTCTCAACAATCGTATTTTGTGCCGGCACTACGTATGGGCCAGTTTGGCCTTGAGATCCGCCTGACTGATCGTCCAGTTGCAACGGTCTGGTCTCGAATGTTGTCCCTTTCGCTTTTGGGTTCAATGTTGCCTTCTCGATTACGCCAAGCCCCGATACCTTAGCAATCGCCTCCAACAACATGGTGACGATCTTTGCTTCCTTGCCCACTTCTAAAATAACGGAAGACTTAACGATCACTTCGGCAATCGTCGTTCCCTCAACAACAATTCGCACCGTTCCAGTTGCTTTGTCTACAATAACAGCTGACAGAACGCTATTTTCAAAATGTATGCTGTTGATTCCCCCTCCCTTAACGGTCGTCGTTCCTAGAACCGTTACATTCTTAAGAATCACTTCACCTTCTTTGATGCCTTCATTTAACAATAAACTTCCGGTGATCTTCATGTTCTGCAGCGTTACGCCGGAAGCATTGACGCTCACGTTACCGTTAACCGTCCGAATACGATCCACGGGACCATATGTGCCTGACTGATTGTATTCATTCGGAGTCGCTAAGTTTAGGGCTCGATCCAAAATGACTACAATCTCTGCACGCGTAATGAAAGCGTTAGGTTTAAAGCTTTTATCCCCATAACCTTGCATGACTTGTGCGGTGACCATAGCTGCAACCGCCTCTTTGCCCCATGTCGGTATTTGATCTGCATCCGTAAAGGCATTAATTGCGGTATGATCTTCTTTCGGCTCCAACCCCAGCAAGCGTGCGATCATGATTGCCGCTTCTAACCTGCTAAGTCGTTGTCTGGCTCCTATCGTCCCATCGGAATAGCCTGTGATGTAACCTGCCTTGAGCGCTTTGGCCACGTCTTCATATTCCCAATCGGAGACGGCTAGATCGGAGAAATCGATGGGCACTTGCTCATTAAGTCCAAAGGATCGATTGATGAGCGCGAAAGCTTCCCCGCGGTTAACCGTACGATCCGGTTGAAATGTACCATCAGAATAACCTTTGATTAAACCGATCGATGCCCACTTCTTCAATGATTCCTCTGCCCAGTGGCCATCTAAATCAGGAAATAAGGGAGTGGATGATGCTGCGCTATCTGTCGGGTTTGCATCAGCGCCGTATGCGACGCTGAACGATGAACTAAACGCAGAACATAGGAGACAAAGCATTAAAGCCAGGACAAATACTTTTTTACCCTTGCTTTTCAAAGTCATGGTAAACCTCCCTAACTGGAATTGTCCTCACCTATGATTCCGCTTACATGAATAAAGCATATGGGAGCCTAACCCTTGACACTTCCAAGCACAATTCCTTTCACGAAAAACCTTTGCAAAAACGGATATACCACGACAATGGGCAGCATGGCCACGACAATCTGCGCAGTCTTAACCGTTCGAGTAGAAATGTTCTTTAACTCGGCAAAGTTCATGACTCGGCTCATATCGGGATTCGTCACAATCGTCTGCAAGTACGTTTGAAGCGGGTAGTTATCCGACCTGTTCATATAAATGATGCCGTCAAACCAGGCATTCCAGTGACCCACCATTGTAAATAGCGCAATGGTTGCGAGCGATGGGAGCGATAAAGGAAGATAAATACGGAAAAGAATCGTCCAGTGGCCCGCACCGTCTACAAACGCCGACTCGTCCAGCTCTTTCGGGAGTCCCCGAAAGAAGTTCAACATAAGCGTGATATTAAACACTTGAAGGGCTCCGGGAAGTACCAATGCCCATATGGAATCCAACAATCCGTATGAGCGAACAACCATGTACGTAGGAATAAGCCCGCCGCTGAACAGCATCGTTGTTACATAAAACCAAACATAGTAGGTGCGGGGACGAAAACGGATTGATTCTTTAGACAAGGGATATGCAGTCAACAGCGTCAACAAACAACTGATCCCTAACCCCAGGCTTACTCTCCTCAGAGAAACCATAAATGACTTTCCGAATCTCGGTTCATCCATAATATACGTATAGGCATCCAAGCTGAAATCGATCGGCCAGAAGGTGACTTGACCCGAATTAGCGGCAGCCGAACTACTCAATGAAAAGGCGATAATATTAATAATTGGAAGCAAACACAAAATGCCAAGTGCAACCATAATCGTACTGATAACGATGTTTCCCAGTTGTCGCTTTCCTTTTTTCGTTGCCATCATTTACCCTCATCTTCAGAAGATTCTATATCCAGCCAGACGATAGGCAAGCCAGTACGACATTCCAATCAGAAATGCAGCAATAACGGACTTAAACATTCCCACCGCTGTTGCAACGCCAAATTGCGCATCCACAAAACCAATTCGGTAAAGCAGTGTATCGATAATATCGCCGGATTCGTACACAGACGGACTATAAAGCATAAACACTTGCTCAAAACCCGCATTCAACACATTTCCCAGACTTAATACGCCTAGCAAAATAATAATCGGTGTTATCCCGGGCAAAGTCACATGCAGCGTTTGCTTCCAACGATTAGCGCCATCAATAATAGCGGCCTCATACAATGTCGGATCGATCGAAGTCAGGGCAGCCAAATAAATGATGGTGGCAAACCCGAATTCCTTCCAGACATCTGTGACGACAAGCGTTAAAGGAAACCAACTGTTGTCTCCCAGAAAAAACACGGAAGGCAAACCGATTGCTTGAATCGCCTTGTTAACGATCCCGTTTTCAACAGATAAAATATCAATCAAAATTCCTCCGAGAATGACCCATGAAAGGAAGTGCGGCAAGTAGATCATCGTCTGAACAGATCTGACCAGCACTTTCTTTTTCATTTCGTTCAATAAGAGTGCAACCACAATCGGGACGACTAGCCCGGCGATAATTTTCATAACCGCAATATACACGGTATTGTATAGAACCTGATAAATATCCGGCATATTCATCATGTAGGTAAAGTTATCGAACCCGACCCAGGTCGAATTAAAAAAGCCCCGGCTTGGAATAAACCTTTGAAAGGCAATCACAATTCCTGTCATGGGAATATAGGAAAATAGAACAGCAAATATCGTAGCCGGAATTAACATGATATGAAGTGACATGTTCTTCTTCCAACGTGTTAAGTTCATCTGGCATTTACCTCCTGAGAAAACCCTTTCCTGCCAAAACGCCTTTTGCGGTATCGTGAATTTTATTCTTTCCGATTCGCCGAGGAAAGGAGGAGGCACCGGAATTTCCGCTGCCTCCCTGACCTCTAGTTGTTGTTAAGCTCTGCGGTAATCTCATCTCCGCCTTGTTTCTTCCAATCTGCTACGAACTTGTCGAAATCTGCAGCTCCGGCTTCACCGAGTATAACTTTCGTATAGAAGACTTCCTCCATCTTGGATAAGGTCGGCATTTTTTGCGCCATAGTTGGCGTAGAAGGAACTTTTAACGGCGTTGTAACCGTTAAACCGTTGGTAAAATAATAATCTAACACTTCTGCGCCGCTATTCGGCGTTCCGAATGTCGTTTGATACATCCATCCATTTTGAACATCCGGATTTTTGTTGTCCTTCGGATTTTTCAAATAATCATAGATCCCTTTCAAATAAATATGCTCGTTGGATGAACTCGGAAAAGCATCGGCAGATTCATTAGCCAAGAAAGCCTCTTTGACTTTACGATGTTCATTGACTTGAAGCAGCGGCGAGTTAAACGGCACAACGGTATATTGCCAGTACATAATTCCGTCCTTGCTCGTGCCATAATCGGGATGTGGATGAACCATCCAATGCTCAGTAAAGAAGTTAGCCAGTTTGACAACGGCTTCCGGATGTTTAAAGCCTTTTTTCACAACCCAGAACGATCCTGCCGTAGGTCCAACATACGCTTTAGCAGGCGAACCGTCCGCGGAAGGCATGGGGTACGCTTTTAATACAGCACCGGGATTATTAACATACAAATCCTTTATTGCACTGAAAGCATAACCGAAGCTGCCATAGACCATTCCCAGCTTTCCGGAAACAATGGCTTCCGTTACTTTGGCATAGTCTTTCACGCCGAATTCCTTATCGATAAGCCCTGCCTTATACATATCGGCCAGCGCCAATACGGCTGTTTTGATTTCCGGCTGTATGCCGCCGTAAGCAATCTTGCCCTCGTTGTCTTTAATCCACTGGAAAGGATAAGCATGATAGCTATTAAAAAAACCATTGCCAACTGCAGTCGTTAATTCTTTGGTAAGGCCCAGTCCATAGGTGTCCACTCCGTCAGGCTTTTTCTTAACAAACTCCGAGGCAACATGTGTCAGCTCATCCATCGTCTTCGGCGGCTGCAGTCCCAGCTTGTCCAACCAATCCTGGCGTACCCACAGCATGTTGGATGTCCAGAAGCCTTGGGACACTGCGGGAAAAGCGTATAACTTTCCATCGACTGTTGCTGCATTGATTGCATAGCCGCCATCTTCATCAACGGTTTTCTTTGTGTCTGCGCTTACATACTTTTGATAGACGTCCGTCAAGTCTTCGATCAAATCAGCCTCAACCAAATTTCTCAACTGATTTGCGTCAACCATGAACACATCCGGGATGTTGCCCGAGGATATCGCCACATTGGTCTTAGCTGCATATTGATCGCCGGGAACAATCCATTCATTAACAAGCTTTACGCCCAGTTCGCGCTCGTAAAAATCATAAACCCTGTTTTTGTCGATCGACTCGCCAGAATCAAACTTGAAGCCATCGGCCGATCGGCCGATTTTGACTTCAATCGGCGGATCAAATTTGCCTAACGGATCAACATTTTCGTTCCCAACATCAGTCGCGGCTGCGGATGGCGAAGACACCGCCTTCGATTCGCTTGCGTTCGATCCGCTCGTATTCTCTTTACTGCATGCACTGAGAATGGATACCATGGCTAGCGCCACAATCAAGACCACAAGCTGAACCTTGCTTTTTCGCAAATTCAATCTAAAGTCCCCCTAATCAATATGAATTACACTCGAGTGTATGTCTTAACTTTAAGCGGGGCTGCAATGATCCAACAAGGGATAATACTTGTCATGTCATGCACTCTATTGCTAACTATTTCACGCCTTGACCTCATCCATAACGAGAAAAAGGCCACTTGTTTAAACGATCAGTGGCCTATTTTCGCATGAGGTTATGTCATTTCAAGGAATCAATTAATACCCGCTGGGAAGCGCATAAAGCCTTCCTTCTCCTGGGGCAAACTGAGCCGATATGATTCCCGTTGAAGAATTATAATTCGTGCTACCTTCTTGCCCTGTTGTCTTGGATACTTCCGTTACAGTTGCAGGTTTAGGATTAATATTAAAAGTAAATGTACTGGTATTTGTATATGATTTATTAACTGCCATAATATACTTCCTGTTACTTGAATCCTTAAAGTAGGAAATGATTACATCATCACTAACGTTATTAGGTTTCCAGAAGAAATCAGTCGGCACACTACGCGTTCCAGTATTCAAAGTACTAACCGAGTGATATACATCCTGCGAGATCAGGTCCATTAAAGTAGGACCCCATTTTTTAATTTGTGCATTTAACGTTTGTACGGGCGTATATAAGTCAGTTTTAGTTCCCGTTCGGTCAATAATGGCATCGCTAAAGGAAGGTATATTGATTGGCGTCCACCACGTAAACCACGATACCCCCTTCGCTCCATATGCAAGGCTTGTAAATACGTTCCATCGCATTTGATTTTCGTTGGGACGAGCCAAATTATTGTTAATTCCTACTGACTGTAAATAAACATGCGTACTAATATTCGTCTTTAATCCTTTATCCCTTAATAACTCAAGATTCAAGAAATAAGTATCCGTTTGAACGCCTGATGTCGTAAAAGGATAATAGTCATTGGAAATATTTTTTAAACTGGATTGTCCGATCGTATCCACCCATTCATCCAAATAATCCTGATACTCCGACCGGAATATCGTTCTGAAATACAAATCCCAGGTTTGTACAGTACCGTTGATATACCCGCTTCCGTCCGAATAGGATCCTGATAGGGAATGAGCGACATATATGCTGTTATTCCCTCCGCCACTATGCGTCAGTTCGTAATAATAGGTCGTGTCTGGCTTAAGAAAGGCATTCAAATAAAACCTTGGCAGCCAGCCATTATTCGACTTGTCGGAAATTGAAGCTTTGGCAAAAACCTCTTTTTTGTTTATACTATCATACACCGTCAACGTCAGCGTCTCACCCGTTGTCCAAGTGCTTGGGTCTGCATACAACTCCACGCTATATAAGTTCCGTTCTAAATATTTTGGAGTCTTGATCGTTTGCCCCACTGCATTTGAAGCACTTACAAACTCCCCATCGCCGGATGTATTATTGATGACGATCTTATCTTTAACGGTTGGACGATCATAAACTCTGAAGACAAAGTCATTGTTTAATAATAATCCGTTCCGATAAGCGGAGCCCTCTGCGAAATTGTTGGTATTTGAGTTCCATACCCATCCTATGGAGTTGTCTCCGCCTCCATTATGCGTTAATTCCCAATAGTAGCTGGTGTTTGCGGATACGCTGGCGTCCAGCTGAAATTGAGGATAGTCCCCATTATTAGTAGACGATAACGTTTTCGAAGCAATTAAACTCGTTTTGGAAGGCGAGTCCCATAAATTCAATGTGAGAGCTTCGCCAGCGTCCCACGAACTGGAATCAACCATTAACTGTATTTTATGAATATAAGTGCTGCTCGGCGAAGTTTTAAAAGTTTGTCCAATGCCATTTGAACTTGTGACGTTGTAACCTGTTCCCTGTAAAGTTTGCGATGTGACCAGGGGCATTTTTATGCGATCTTTCCCGTAGACTCTGAAATACAGATCATTATTGGGCACTGAAGTTCCGTTTGAGTAAAAATTCCCATCCGGATAACCACTGTAATTCAAAATATATAACGGGCCTATGTCGCCGTCTCCTCCGCCATTATGAGTAACTTCCCAATAATAGGAGGTATTGGCCGCAACATTAACACCTAGCTCAAATCTCGGATAATCGATATTATTGGTTGCGTTCAGCGTACGGGAAGCGATCAGCGTTGTTTTAGCAGGAGAATTCCATAGCTTTAATGTTAGCGCTTCGCCCGGCAACCATGTGTTGCTGTCAAGACGCAGCTCAATAGCGTCGATATACGTAGAAAACGCCGTAGTCTTAAAAGACTGACCTAATGGCCACGTGCTGGTAACGGAAGTGTTAGCAATAGGCGCGCCTTGATTTTGTTCGATTAATGTCGTTTTTGCTTTTGTATATCCAGAGAATACTCTAAAGTAATAATCCCAATTCTGCACCGTGTTATTGACATAACCGGCACCGTCCGGATACACATTGGCAGTAGACCTGACCACCCACCCCACCGCATTGTTCCCGCCTCCGTCGTGGGTTAGCTCCCATTGATAAGTCGTGTTGGGAGATACATTTGCCAACAATTCAAATCTCGGATAATATCCATTATTCGACGCATTCAAAGTGCGTTTGGCCAGCCAATCGGTTTTGTCCGCGTTCCACAACGTTAAAGTGAGTGATTCAGAGGGATCCCAGGAGTTATAATCAATTTTCAGTTCTATCGAATGAATGAAAGTGGTTGATGCGGAGGTTTTAAAACTTTGTCTCAATGGCTGGTTGCTTTGAACGGCCGTGCCGTTGCCTGTTTCGGTCTGTACGGTTTCAGCAACCGGGTATGTTTCAAAATCGAAATCACTTGAATAACCTAGCAGATTCGCAAAGGGTACAATATCCGGTTTGTTAAATAAATATCTATTATAAGCTCTAGCATAACCTTCCCACCTTGAGGCGGACGGCTCATCTCTTATATATAATCCCTTGAATGCGGTATGATTTTTGTAATCATTCACAACCGCATCGATATCGGCATTCGTCGCACTATCCACGTACCTGACTCGCGAATCGGACACATGATACTTCAATCCTCTTGGGCTGCTCAGATCCATAGCTGCAATATTTTCCGCTACTGTGTCTAATGTTGAGTCGAAAGCGTTCACATTAAAGACTTCGTTTATATTTGCATCTCTTATGTAATCGTATTGCGTCGCATTCGTATAGTCCGATGGCGGCGCATAATAGAAACCGATCATGAAATCCTCGGCAAAGGTTGTTTTTGTCCCGAAAAGCAACAAAACGGCCGTCATCAAAGCAATTACTTTTTGAGATAATTTCTTCATTATTATCACTCCCTTTATATACTCGAGTGCATGCCTTAACTTTAAGCGAGGCAGCAATGAGCCAACAAGGGACAATACTTGTCATGTTGTGCACTCTGTTGCTAACTATTGAACTCCCGTTGTTCTTTTTCATCTTTCAAAGTATGATGAATTTCAATTGGAGGTGGCCTCGTTATAGTGAAACTATCCGCGCTGTTTCCTGTCCGTTACGGCATATTCATGAAGCTCTTGACAACTTTTCTGCTCGTTTTTATTCCTGTTTATTTGATCAGCTCGCTGATGAACAAATTTGGAGTCGATATTATTCGCCAGCAGCTTCTGGTGCTGATGGAGCAGAAGTCCGACTTCTTCGTATCTTCAATGGATTCTGAATTGGAACGCGTGTTCCAGCTGCAGCAGGACTTCCTTAAAGATCAGGATTTACAGGCGATTAGCATACGCTCGGATACATTAACACCCTACGAACGAACGAAAACGATTAATGACCTTCATTCCAAGCTCTATGCGCTTTCAGGTTCGAGCAGATATATTAAAGAAGCATTAATTATGATGCCGAACATCCAGAGACGCTTGTCCTCCCTTACGGGACAGACAGAGTTGGAACCGAAGGAGTTGGACGATCTTCTTCATAAAAAAACTTCGAATTCCGGTTTAGTCGCTTCAGATGATCGGATATACTTCCCCATGGGATTTCCTCATCTCAATAACGCTATGTTTATTGTCGTTATTGAGCTTTCTGTTTCTAAAATTCGCGAGGAACTGGCCGATCCTAAAGCGATAGGAAACGGCACCTCCTATATCGTGAGCAATGAAGGCAACTCGTCTTTTGTTATTCCAGCGGCCGGCGCGAATGCGGAAACGATGCAGTTTATTCAACAAACCGCCGCCATGCAGGACACTGCTTTCCGTTTGGACAACAAAAGCTATCTTCGCTTTACGAAGTCATTCAAGTTTAGCAATTGGTCCTTTGTTACGATTGTGGAAGAAGGACAAATGCTGCAGCCCGTCTACGCATTCAAAACATGGTTGACTGTGCTCTACGCGATTGCCGGAATTGTTGTGCTCGTCGTGTCTCTGCTGTTGCTTCGCTTCATTCACAAGCCGATGCGCAAATTGATGCAAGCCTTAAAAATGGTCGAGATCGGGCAATTCAATATTAATCTTCAACATAGCCACAAGGATGAGTTTCACTACTTGTATCAACAATTCAATAAGATGACCGCCCAGTTAAACATTCTCGTACAGCAAGTGTACGAACAAACGATCCGCAGTCAGAAAGCGGAGCTGAAGCAGCTGCAGTCGCAAGTAAACCCCCATTTTTTATATAACAGTCTGTATATTCTGTACCGAATGGCGCAAGCGGAAGACTTCGAAGGCGTATCCGCGATGTCCAAGCATCTGGGCGACTATTTCAAATTCATTACGCAGAATAAAGCGGATTTTATCCCGTTGGATAAGGAACTTCAGCATGCCAAAACCTACACGCTTATTCAGCAGATCAGATTTGGCAGCAGAATCGCTTTTCAGTTTACCGAATATGGCCCTGTTGACGGTTGGGAAGTGCCGCGGTTAATTATCCAGCCGTTTATTGAAAATGCGATTGTACATGGGCTGGAAGATACGCACAAGGATGGCATGGTTCATGTGCGCATTATTGCGACGCCCCATCGATTAACGATCGAAATCGAGGATAACGGTAAAGGCGTTTCGCTCGAGCAGCTTCAGAAGTGGGACAACAAAGCCGCGTTGGAAGACGAGTTCCGCGACCATGCTTTATGGAATGTGCACCGGCGTCTGCATCTGCGCTTTGGAAACAGCAGCGGCGTCCAGTTGCAAAGTAATCATTTCGGGGGACTAACAGCAACCCTGACGATTCTGACAGAAAGAGAGAATGTCTATGAATAACATTTTACTGATCGACGACGAACCCGTAATTGTGGACACGTTATTTGCAATGCTGTCCACAGTGGAGTACTTAGAGCTTACGATCTGGAAAGCCAATTCCGCGATCGAAGGCATGGAAATTATGAAAAATAATCGGATCGATATTCTGATTACCGATGTCCGTATGCCGGGAATATCCGGATTGGAGTTAATCAAGCATGTCAAAAAACAGTGGAGTCGCTGCAAGGTCATCTTCTTGTCCGGATATTCGGACTATGAGTATTTGCAAACCGCCATGCGGGAAAACGCTTTTGATTATATACTGAAACCGGTCGAGGACGAAGTGATCATCGAAGCGATTCAGAGGGTCATCGGGGAGATCGAAACGGATTTGCGCATGCACGACATTATGACGCAAACGGAGCTGCAGCTGCAAAAAGCGCAATATTTGCTTCACAAAGACTTTTTCGAAAACTTGTTGTCCGGCAGACTCCAAACGCTCAGTTCGATTTTCGGTTACATGCAATCTTTACAAATCCCGCTTGAGCAAGAGCAAGATGTCGTCCTGATGATTGGTAGAGTAGATCGTTGGCCGCAGGATTACCGACTTAAAGACAAGCTGCAGCTCCAGTACGCCGTAAACAATATTGTCGAAGAATTTTTGCGTAAAACTTGCCGTATCGTTTCGTTTATCGAGGATCGCTATATCGTTTGGCTCATTCAGACGGATTCCGCTCAAGATTTGACCCATTTACAGTGGTACATTAACGAGTTGCTGGAAAAAATCCAACAGTCCATTCGGCAGTACCTGCATCTTCCGGTCTCTTTTGTTCTCTCCAAACCAAACATAGGCTGGCTGCAAATCCATCATACCTACAAGGAAATGAGCGAGTGGATGCAGCGCGGGATCGGCCTTGACGAGGGAATTATTTTGATCGAACAGGCTAGCAGCATGCTTTCGCAGTTCGGGGAGCAGGAGCTGCTGCCTCAGGATATCAAGCGGAATTTATATCAACTGACCAACCTGCTCGAATCCGGCGACAAACCGACCTTCCAACGTACGATGACGACTTTTTTTCACGATATACAAAGGGCGGTTTTTATTGATTATACGTTGCAGTTGGAAATATTCGCACACCTGTCCGCGATGTTCCTTTCCTATATGAACGCAAGAAAAATAACGCATAGCATCGAAAATGAGCTTGATCTAAAGCCGCTCTCGAACTATGAGATGCATGCCAACTGGTCCGCTTTTGAAGAATACTGCTCGCGGTTGGCCAGCATGCTGTTCTCATACGCGGAGGGAGAAAAGAAAGATCAAAAACAGGAGATTATCGATAAAGTGGATGCCTACATTGTAAAACATCTGCATCAAAACACGTCGCTTGACCATCTGGCTAAGACGTTTCATCTCAGCCCCTACTATTTGTCACGGCTATACCATGCGGAGAAAGGTATTTCCATATCGGAAAGAACGAAGCTGCTTAAGCTTGCCCGCGCCAAAGAGCTGCTCAGCGCAGAGGGCGTCAAAATTCACGAAGTCGCATCGCAGCTTGGATTTTATAACATCTCTTATTTCACCAAGTTTTTCAAGAAAAATACGGGCATCTCGCCTCAGGAGTATAGGCAGAACAATACATAGGGCTCGTCACGTGACGAGACAGATGTGGCTATGGAAGACCTGGTTTTAAAAACAGCTTGGCAATCGAACTCGCCATGCTGCCGTTCAGCTTCCTCGGTTATGTAAGTGCGGGGCCAGGGAGAGGGACATCGTTTTATCAAGATCGCATCATAAAATGGTGACGGCAGCAATCTCCCTCCCAGCCCATAATTTAAAGCTGAATCCAGGTTCAAGCAAGTGCCACGGGGCCCCGTCTACGATAAAAGCCACATCTGCATAGGTATGCGAGTCATCGACCACTTCTGTAACGCGAACCAAGACCGTCCAGACATCGCCATGAATGACCTTGCCGACGACTTCACCGAATATGACGACGATATCGCGAAGCCATTCGTTTAATGGAAATTTGCTTGTGTCTTTATCCTTGTCCCATTCAATAATGGCTTTGCAGTGTCTTCTTTCCATCATATCCCCCATTTCGTCCTCATCGTACAGACAAGACTGAATTAATTTTTCATGAAAGTAGATTCGATTCTCTTACAATCGTATTTCAATATCCAATCATTTCGTTTTACATAAAGGTCTCTTAGCGCTTCCTTGGAGCTGGCTGCCACGTCAAGTCCTCTACTATCATAAAATGAAATATCGTATTGTTCGAAAGGTTGATGAAGTAAATATCATTAGGCGCAAAAAGGACTTTTCGATACTTTAGCTCCGAACGCTTACATCTCAAAACGTACCGATAGGATTTCCCATCCATCATCATCGTCATCATATTTATGTAAGTTTACGCAGGCTAGTGTACGAATCACTTTAGAATTATAAAAGGCATGATCGAATGCCTTTAACTTCCTTGGCTTTGTTGCTCGGTGTGAATCGTGATTTACAACCATAAGTATGTCGTCATCGGCATGATGTACATCTATAAAATTGTGCTCGATACGCTTCATCGGACACCGAGGGATCTGGATTCCCGACTTCAAATCGGATGCCATACTCCGCATTGTAGAACAGTGGAGATTCCAGTTTTAACTTCGACGAAAACTTTTCTTCCATGAAGTTATTTAGAATAAAAAATGTGTTTATAGTTGTACCTCCATTACTCTGGATCAATCTTAATCCATTTATCGGCCAGCAACGCCGAAACCATTTGAGCCCCGTCCTGTACGCCTTTCATATAAAAGCGTTCATGCTCGAGCGCCCTCTTGAATAGATGCTTATCTTCCCAGGCTAAATACCTGTTGAACTGTGTCTCATCCATATCGCTGTAAAGTGCTTCGAATGCCATTTTCTCCTCGGTACGCGCTCTTAGCAATTCAGGATCTAAATCGTTTTGGACATAGATTGCATCCAGACGCTGCTGCATCGCCATCCGAAACCAGGCTGGAAGCTCCACCCACTTCTCCCTCCGATATCTCATTATTTGTGTAGCCGCTTATCATATCTTGCTTGCTTGCGATGGAACTGAACGATTAACTCGTCAACCTTCCGACTTTGCGCCTGAACAGCCTCATTTTTGTACAGCGGGATTCCTTGTTCTAAGGATTGGCACCCAAGCTCGTTTAGCTTTCGTTTTTCATCCTCATACTGATGAAGTAGGTGGGGCATGGGTTGGCCTCCTTATCTCCAATCCTTTGGATACTGCCAATGATCTATAAACTTATTAATCATTATACATATGACTATTATTTGTATCAATAATTTAATTATGACTTCTTTAATGTAATTTTTCGCGACTCCCATTACCTCTAAACTCATTATGAGGTGTACAACATGTCCGAAATTTTGAAAAACGTTGGCAAGCGTATCCGAGAAATAAGAAAAGCAAAAGGCTTATCCCAAACAGCCCTAGCCGAAAAATGTGGTTTTACCTTTTCGTACATTGGCGGCGTTGAACGAGCTGAGAAAAACATCTCTCTAATCAACTTAGAAAAAATAGCAGAGGGCTTGGGCGTAGGAGTACACCAGTTCTTTGTTTATTCTTATCAATATGAACAGCTGCCAGCTAATGAAAAGATTATTCAGGAAGTGGTTTCTATGCTGATCCAGCATGATGAAGGAACGATTGAAATGGGAAAGAATATATTGTCTGAGGTTTTAAAGCGTTCACGTCAGTAATAGTGAGGTGAGGCAGACTCAATTGATAATCGTCCTCCTTTCAATTATAACGCCTTAGGGTTTGAACACCGACACATTTTATTAATAATGTTCCGCACGAGTACTGAACAGCACTCCACATATGTTGCGCTGGGAATAGGAACATGGATCACTCGCTGTATATCGTACGATTGCAATCACTTGAATCAATATGTTCTACCTCATCAGGAATTGGTTTCGCGCGATGTTTAATCAGACACTTAGCGACTTTCAGGATTAAAGAAAAATCCCTCAAACCTAAACATCGGGATCAATATTCACACTGATTCTAGCCAATCAAAGTATTTAATTTTAATATTCCGTTGCCTTTATTACCGGCAGATATAGATGAGCGGTATCTGTTCAAACATAAATTCCTGACTACTTCCATAAATATTTCATAGTTTGTTCATTCATTAATTTGATTTTTTGAAATCGCAGTAGAAACTACTTTAATCCAATCACTTCTCAGTTCTTTTCCCAATAATTCATGGTAAACTTTTGCTCTAACCTGTATCATCTCTCTTACTAAGCCTCCCTCTAGCCTTTGAAGAACTTTCAAGTCTGCATCAGATAGAGGCTTGCTTTTGGTTGCAACATAGTTTCGGTATATAGAAGCATCCATGCGCCACGCATAGAATTCCGCTGAAAACAGCTCTTCCATAATATTTAACATCTGAATACCTGGAACATCTAGGTCCCCGGAATAGTAAATTACGCAGCTTGGGTTTGCTTCAAGACACTTTTCAATAAATACTTTAGAAGCCGTTCTTGCCTGACCGATAGTACAAAGTAAAACTGGAAAATCAGATGGAAGCTGCTCTAATGAAAATTTGTTCAGATTAAGAAAATGAATAGTTTCATCAACGAGATATGATATGACTGTAGGATTTTCAAGAATATATAAGGATGAGTATTTTGGAAATTTATTCATTTCTTCGATTTCTCGTAAATTTAATGTACGAGGAGACGTACCTCCAACTAAATGGGGTACAAAAACATGGGAAATCGAACTTAGGTCGTCGTCCAGAATATCGAAATTTCTATAAATTTGACGTCCAATCAAATACTCTGGCATGACTTTCAAAGCGTTATCAGTATCTCCATATAGCTTTATATATTGGGAATTTATATCACTTAGAGCACTCGATAATAATCTCCCTAATGCATTTGTTTTGTCAAAAGCATGCGAATCCTCAGTAACATAAGCAGCAAACATTGGTAATCTAATTTTTCCAGTAGAGATTCCACATTTTTTGAACATCTCATGTTTTCTCATAAGTAGATGCCATAAAGCGCTTAGACATGTTAATAAATCTGAATAGGCATTTATTTCTTTATTAAAAACCATCCTCAACACCAAATAACCCTTCGCTTCGCCTTCCTTCATTCTTTGAAACCAATCAAATGTCTTTTGAATGAAATATTCAATATCAGTATTTGAGATACTGAATCTGCTAATAAAATCTCGCTCTACTCGAATAAAAAGATCCGTCCAGGCCGAAAGTTGTAACTCTTTTTGTTCGCGTTTGGTGGAAAGTTGACAACCATAATATAATTCCAGCAATTCAAGCAGTGAGACCGAATATCCTGCCTCTTCGATTGCTTTTTCAAAGTCGGCCGCTGGGAAACGGGATCCCTTGTAGCGAACACCAAGAAAACCGCGTAGGGCTTTCTCCTCTTCTCGGGTGGGCTGCATTTGTACTGTACCGAATGATCCATAGCTTTCAAACTTCTTGCGATATAAGTGGAAAAGCCGGTCAAAGCCGACGAGGCGTCGAAAAATCTCGACAAGTTGACTTTTGTTTTGCATTACGGGAGCACTCCTCGATGCTTTGTTCACGGCAAAGAAAACAAGACGTATTGTAACACTATTCTATTGCTAATGAACTTTGCCCAAATTACCTCTAATAAGGAAATGATTCGCCATCGCTGCATACGATGGATACAAACTAACTCAAAACAATGTAACTTGAGTAATTGAAGACTGAACGTCTTCGCATGTTTCATATGGTTCTTCCACACGAGTCTTCTTAATACCATTCCATGAATATGAGGTTGAATTAACAAGGTTTGAATTCCCCATTCGATTCAAAACATAAATCGATAAATCAGGCACTTCATCATAACATCCCCATAAAGATTGTGAGTTTAATGTGTAATCAAAGTCGTACATCTCAATAACTTTAAATGCTTCTCTGATATTGTTATCATCAACGCCAGCAAATGCTTCGTCTAGCGCAAATATACGAGGTGCTTCACAGTGAGCATTTTGCAAACGTGCATCAACCGCTGCTAGAAGTGGCGTATACATCGCCATTGCTCGCTCACCACCAGAGAAGGTGTTATAATTGCTTTTCTTCATCTCTTTGCGCTTTTCACCTGTTTTTTCGTAGTAAATAATGAATTCATACCAATCTCGATAATCCAAGGCCAACTTAATATCTTCCATAAAGGTCGGCGTACCGCTTAACTCAGATTTGCGTTTCGCTTCATAAACCTTGGAACGAAAATGCTGAGCTATCCTTGCCCTATCAGAATTCGTAAGCCATATTGGATCCTTCTCTAAAAATCGCATTAGTTCTGCCGTGTCGAGTTCTTGTTCATTATCTGTCTTTTTCGGTGACCACACGACGTCAAACTTCAGTCCGCTGGAGTTCTGCGTCCTTTCCATTATTGTGTTGATACGCACTACCCATTCTTTTGCATTTCGAATTTTGTTCTTTATCGTTTCCCCGATATGGTTAATCAGAATATCTTCGTAAATCTCGCGGTCTTTTTCAGCCATTACCTCTGCAAGCGTTTTGTCATGCTCGTTTAGTTTGGTCTTTGCAAACGACGGTGAAACACGACGTCCCTGATACTCCAGTGTAATTTTTTCGCGCCTGGCTATCGTTTTAAGCATTTCAACTCGACTTTCGTCTTCCATAGCCATATGGGCAAAATTAACTTCGAATTCCACTGGCTCCATCATTAAGTTGTATTCCGGCAATCCCTTGTCTGCATCCGAGAAGACGTTACCCAACTCACTTTTATTTTTCGTTCTATCTTTCTTCGCGAGGAGGTGCCCAAACTTCGACATGACACTCTCAGCAAGCGATTTCGTATCTAACTCGGTTACAAGATCAAACTTCTCACTGAATTCTTTCACATCTTGCAGAAAGGCAATTTCCCATGCTAGAACAAGCTCCTTTATAAATCTTTCTTTCTTCTCTCCAGTTAAAAGGCGAAGTTGAAGATTTTTCAAATCGTTTTTCAATCCATTAAGTTTTCCGTCCAGCGTTCTTTGCTCCTTTGGCAATTGTTCCAGTTTATCGTAAATACTTTTGGCAATCTCACGAACGTTATCCGCATCCATGTTCTGTAATTGTTTTTCATAGTTTTCGATACGAACGTTTATATTCTTAATTTGTCCGTCTAGTGATATAACGGCCGTCCGTGCGTCATCCACGCCATCTTTAAAAGCATCTATCTTATCACCCTGATTCTTTAGAAGACTTTGTTTATCCCCTCGTGAACGGTAAGCACTTTTTAGATTTGATAATGCTCGCTCAAAATTGTGCAAGCCGTCACGCGCACCAGTGACTTCCTGCTCATTTTTCTCAATAGCGATATCTCCGAACTCTGAGTTAAGGTTCCTACTTTGCGCCTCCACGCTAGTTATAAGTTCCTTAAACTTTTCGTTCAACAACACGAGTTCAGGTTCCAACAATTCCGCAATGCGCTTTGCAACGGCTTCAAATTGTTGCTTGGCATCCTTTAGAGCCAAAAATTTCGGGAACGATTGATATTCAACTTCAATTTGGCTTTGCCGCGCTTTACTTTTATTAATAAGCACTTTAAGTTCTTCAATTTCTAACTCAAGAGCAGTAACTTTTTCTTTTAACGCTGAGATTTTGCGGAGTCGCTCTTGTTCCCGTGCATGCTTCCCAATATATTTAGCTACACTATTCTGCGAAGCCGTTCCGGCTGTAAAAGAACCTTTAAATGATCCATCAACAGCTACAAAATAGCCATCCGCATCTGAGACGGAAATCCCTTCTAGCACTGCTAGCACATCATCGTAACTCACATCGCCGTCAACTAAAACATCCAGATACTTCGTTAGATTACTCGGCACTTGGGCTTGATGAGTACTAAGAACCGTCCCAAACAATGCTTCGTTATAACGGTTAGCGGGTACAATTAGCGAAGTTAATATACCAGTTTCAGTTAATACCGACTCCAAACGTGACTTCTGATCCTCAGTAAGATCTCTTTTGAAATCAACTACAGCGTAAAACGGGACGTACGGAATTCCCTTTTCTTTGAATTCCTGTATCTGCTTTTGTTTGGCCATCGGAAGTTCAGGTTCAATTTCATCAGTGCTTTCAAGAACACCAACTTCTTCTAAAGCAAGATTTCTTTCTTCATTCGTTAGTCGTACTTGTGCTTCTAGCGATGCTTGCTCCTTAAGGCACTGAGACACTTGTTCTTCGCGTTCGCCCGAGACTGGTGCCATTAATTGTTCCTCAGTCACATTTTCTAGATATCCATTAATCATCCGTCTCAAACTCATACTGCGGTTAACACTAAGCACAAGCGATGTTAATTCATTTAGCCAGTTTTCAAGCTCGGCGTATGCGTTGTTTCGTTCCATGTCATAGATGTTCGCAAGGGTCATACGCTGTTCTCTTTCGTTCTCAAGAACACCTTGTTTCTCTTCAATTTGTTGCCTCACGCCATCTAAATCACGCTTCTTTTGGTCCAGTTCTTTAACTTGCTGCAGCAGCACACTAAACCTTTGAAGCCTAATCCTTATATCAGATTCCCAGTTTGAAAAATTATAATCACCAATTTTTTCATTTCGTGCAAAATGATTAGAGAATGCTAAATAGATGTCTTCAAATGCCGTATCCATCCCCAACTCTTCTAAACTTTCCAACGCTGCATTTAATTCTTTTTCAAGTTCCCACAATTCATTTTCAATATTACGCTTTTCGTTATTAGCATTCACTAATAACCTTTTCCTCTCCTCAAAGCGTTTTGTTTTGTCTGATTTTTCATTCGTTATTCGGGTGAGCACTTGTCTCGCAGATTGAAGAGTCTCTTCCAAATTCGTTATTTCATCATGCCTCAATTCCTGCCTCGCTTGCTTCAACCCTTCAATTTCATGTTCAATATTTTGGATTTCTTGCTCGGTTTTATCGTGGTCAATACCCTTGGTTTTAAGATCACTTAGTGCCGTTTGATGCTCTAAAGCAATGGCATTCCACATATTGTTGTTTTCCAAATAGTACTTAGCCTTTTCCGCAAATACATATGAAACATAATCGTCATACCCTCTATCCAATTTCTTTACAAAACCAAGGTCGCTTCGCGTTTTTAGAATTTCTCTCTGTGTTTGGTCTTGTGCCTCTACCGTAGTGGTTAAAGCAGACAATTCTTGATCAGATAGTGGCGACAGTGATTCGTTCAAAGTTTCCTTTAAATCATCGGGCCCCCCGCCTTTGGTTAACTTAGGACTTTTAAGCCTTACAAGAACATCAGTAAAAAGCGTAAGTCCTGTTCCATCCGGAAACTTAAATAGATGCTTATTTATCAGTTCAGCGTATTTTTTACTATCAACGACCGTACCGCTCTCGCCGATTGCTGCCGTTATTTCTTTTCTATCTAAAGGAATTTGCTCCGGCGAGCCATCTAATACTTCTACCTTGTAAAGTGAAATCGGATTTGATCCGCGCCCAATCCGTCGAGAACCGTCATGAATTACAAACCCCCAGGCATCTTCCAACCTCCTGTTTTTTCGTTTGGCATGCAATCCAAATCCAGTCGTCATGTACTGCTCCGTGTTAGCCAGCTTATATTCAATCACAACATAACCAATTCGCTCGATAATGTCCTTGTTTAACGACTCTTCGCCAAGCAAAATGTCATAAAACTTACGGTCGCTTGACTCAAACGGGTCCAAACGCTTAGGATCTTTGTTTCCATCCAACATAAATGTAAAAAGTGTATTCATAGCAATCGACTTTCCCGCACCATTATGACCGCGCAAAAGTAGTCGTCCATTCTTGAAATAATATTCTTCATAATTAAAATACCAATAATTGAATAGGATGACTCGGTAAGGCTTCCAACGCCGTGCATTGTTAGTCATCATTATGCTCCTTTAACTTTTCTTCTTTAGCTTTTTCATAAAACCTTCCAACTACATCGTATAGTTTCAACTCGCCTTCTTGCGTCATCTCTGCTAACTTCCATTCAAAAAGCATATTTTTAATTGTATTCTTAACTTCAGCAACACTCATGCTTTTTAAGCCCGTCGTCCATCCTTGGCGATTCTCGACGATAAGCTGCCGGCACATCACATCCAAATCAACATTTGTTAAAATAACTGTCCCATCTTTCTGTTCAACAAGACTGTCATTGTTGTCGATGATTTTAAGCCGTAACAACGTTGCAAACTGAATAACTAGATTTGATTCGGCATTGTTCGCTGGAAAAAGCCGCCGAAACGTGCCGATGCTCTCTTTTACCAAAAAAGCACTACTACCGTAAATATCCACATTCATATCGTAGTATTTTTCAGCGTGTTCATTTAAGTAACGACCGTACTGTCTTAAGTAATCAAAATCGGCCGCCGATACTTCATGCCTATACAAGGCTGGCTCTAAAAATAGTTTTCGATATAGTAAATGTTTTCTTTCTATACCTAGCTCCTGCTCCTGGACTTCTTGAAGCAGTACAATATCATTCAGCGTCAATTTTTCTTCAATATTAAAACTGATATTACGCATGAAATATTTCACAAGACCAGTTGAACGCAACAATGCATCATTCGTTTCTCGTTCTTGAAAATCTTCAATATTTTTATCCATTACTTCTATCAGACATCGCCGAACAGCTTCTTTTAATGCACGGATAAGGGATAGTCGATTTCTATATCCTTCGTTACCTTTCCATGTTAAGACTGGTGTATTTTCATCAACTCCCTCCTTTGAACTCCTCGGATAATACGAAACAACCGCTTGGCAAACATCAGACAACGCAAATTGCTTTGAAGCCTTTCCATCCAAGAATGCAAGTACACAGTAAAAGATGATGTAATCTTTCACTTCTTTGAAATCTGATATGCCAGTTGAAGGTTGAGGCGCTATTTGAAATTTCTCTACTTTTGCAAAATCCGCCCCAACCACCAATTTAAAACGAAAGTAGTCCTTAAAATAATCGCGAAGGAACTCTTCGTTTTGCTTAATTTCATAAAACAACTCTGGGTTTTCCTTGCGTACAACCCAAAAACGGTCAAGTAATTGATGAATGCAATCAAGTGACTCCCTCGACAGCTTTTTCACGTGTTTTCACCTCCGTGAAAGTCATTTCGAAATCCGGCAAGAAAAGGATTCCATCTGAACAATGCAGTTCAATGATATCGTTACTGATCCTATGGAGTTTAAATTTTACGCCGAGTTCTGTGGTACCTTCATAAATACCGTAACCAACGGGATTCAAAAGCGCCGCACTTATCCAATCCAATAGTGCTTTTCGAACAAACGGTTCAACTCCTTTGTCCAAATCCTTTAGGACTACACAAGGTTGCTCCACGAGTGTCTTTAGTACACTTTCCTCGTACGCTAATCGCTCCTCGAACAACCGCTGCAGTTCGAGTGACTCCTGACTCACTTTCGATACCTTCAAGTTCTGTTTTATGGTTCTATCGGACGGCGGGCGAATTCGATACGTCACATCTATTTCATCCGGATCAAAATCCCATACCGTACCATCATTCCTATCTGACGGCTTCCGTGCCACTTTGAAATGTTGGATACCTTCGAAACCGAACAGATAAGAAAAAACTTTATGTGCCTCTTCCAAGTTGCCAGACTCATACGCCATATCTGCAAGTCGTAAAAATTCTGTTACTCGACTTTTCTTCACGAATTGCCGCTCTGCGTGAAAATGTGCCAGCTTAGACATTTTACTGATGGCATCCCGAGTACGAACTTCAAGGTGAAACGCTTTGCTTGGTTTGGTATCACTCGCTAAAAACCAGTTACGAATGCCTGTCCATACATCAAAAAAAGTATCGAAATACTCTTTATCAGACACAACCGTCGTAGTTGGGATATTTTTCTTATATCGGACAAGTTGCAATATGATGTTCTGAATCTTCTTCTCCGAAATACGTGTAATAATATCAATTATCGCAGGTGAATTGCGGTTAAGCTCAACCATAAAATCCGTTAGATAAGAACGGAACTGATTTTTAAATACGATGAAGGCACCTGTCTCCATTTTGCTGTCCAACTTATCACCGCTGATATGATTCAAATAATCCGAAGCATCATTATCAAGCTTTGTAAATCGCTCGAACAGTTCATCCCACGCTTCGTATAATTGAACAAGTGTAGTCGCATCCAAATCAGTTTGCACGGAGAATCCATTTAATTTCATAAGTGCATGATGTAAACGCTCAGTGAGGTTTTTATCCAAAGAACCGCCGCGTATACGATGAAGTCTTTTTTCCATAAAAATAAGCATTTTTTCAAATTCAATTGTATAGTCGGTTAGAGAATACGTTTTACGGTTCTTAACAAGCTCTTCTAACGTAACAGCATCTGTATTGTTTTGATTCAACACTAAGTTATTATTTTCAACCAAAACTGCTAAATCAGCGTCTTGCTCTTCGAGCGTATAATCTCCAAACTCCGGAAATTGTTTAAGATGCGTGAAAATTTCTATCGGTAACACATCATTATTAAATATGCGATGTTGCTCATACATGTATCTTAATATTGGACGATATCTGTGCGTTTTTTTTGTTGACAAATACGCTGCTTCTTTGATTTCACGGATCAACGACAAATCCAAACGGAACACTCCTTTTACAAGGTATACGTTTTAAATGATTGATACTGTAATTCCATTTTTAAATATTTGGAAATAACGCTATTATAAATATATAACATCTAGTTTGGATACTAAATGGAAAAAAATCGAAACGTGACGATAATTTATGGTTCTTGACAGCTTGCGCCGAGAAATACACTAAAAGCAAGAACATAATAATGGGCAGATTTCTTTTTACATCGGTACTAGCGTAAGAAGCTGCTTTGACTAATATTTTGAATAGTCGAATATCCCAATAGAAAGAGAAAGAGAAAGAGAAAGAGAAAGAGAACGCCCAAATAAGGACGTTCTCTTGGATATTCTAAACTTCCAACTTAAAACTTGCTAGACGTAGCTACCCATTTGAAATCCAAAACAATAGAGACCTCAATTTTATTGGTCAATACCTTGTTCTTGTAGTCCTCTCATTAGTCGTAAACGAAGCATACTTCGCAGAATACCAATATTTAAGAACTCCTAGGTATCGATCCAGCACAATTCTACCACGCACTCCATATGTGAGGAGTAGACAATGAGAACACACACATGGAGTGGGTAATATTCGCTGATTACTACTCAAATCTCACAACCCATTACAATTAATCATTGCATGTTAAACGGTTTCTTGAAGCACTGATTGCATCAGCATCTCATTTTCCTTTCGAGACTGTGCAACATTCTTATCGAGTTGGTCACACAATAAAAACAGCTGATCGACTTTTTGAACAATCCTGATCATCTCGTTTAATGGAGGCAATGGAATCAGTAATTCATTCAATATACTTAAGTTTATATTTTTTTGGGCAGTTGAAGGAGCGTACTTATTTAACATCTCTTTCGATATTTTGACAAAATAATAAAAGTAACTAACGCTTACAATCGGCTTATATGGGACAAACCCAACTACACTATCTGGAAAACATGCATCAAAACTCAGCACACCAGTATCAGCAATGTTTGCTGCGATTGTAATACAAAGTGTTCCAGCAGACCACAATCTACTCTGATTTAATCCAACTTCGTTATATAAATTACTGTATGTTTTTATTAATCCGTTACTTCTTGCTACGTCACCAGTCTGTACAAGTGGGTACTTCCCTTTTTCAAACAATACCTCATCATTTCTAGGTCTGTGCTTAGATTTCCCTCGCTCTAATTCTCCAATATCGCTAAACCTTACCCATTCCCAACCTATTGGCAATTCATATGGAACCTCATCTTCCTTTATCGCAGGAAGTGGCTTCTCTTTCTTGATTTTCTTCTCTTTTATCAATTGCTCTTTCTCAGCCCTAATCCTCTCCAATAAGACACTTGCAGGCTCATCGTTAGGGTCTTGTGGGACAAGTTTACCTTGTATTGCTTCTTGTTGGATGGAGTGGCGTAACATGTGGACATAAGTAGATTGCAAACTCAATTCCGAATTTAAGTTTTCATTCCATGAGATTAATTTCTTTGCCTTTGCCACTAGCTCTTTTTGAATCTGAACTTCTGGTAATGCCACTTCAAATTCAAGGAACATTTCTTCCTTGAGTCGCTTTCTATTTGTGGTTCCTTTACTACCTTCAATACATAATTGCATAAAGTTTTTTGTTTGGGAGTAGAGTTCAAAAAAATCAATATCTACAATGTCATTATTAACTGTGAAGTTAATAAAATCATTTGTAATTGCAGCTTCATCAATTGTTTCTGGAATTATCCCAAATGCTCCATTCCTGGCGTCAATCCTTGACATAATAAACTGTCCACCATGAGCTAAGAACTGATTTTTTGTTCCTATGTTTTCTCCTAGTTCCACGTCTCGCACACAGACACCTTTATGATACATGCGTATAGTCAAACGCTTATATTCTTGTCCGTCCTCAATTACTAATGGATCTTTAACTCTATTTAAAATCTGTCCCACTTTATATTTTTTCATTGTGCTAGTTCCTTTTCCATCACTTGCAAAATATTTGCAACCTTTGCTTGCGATGCTTTCAATCTGCTGATAATCTCATCAATCGTTTTTGATTCTTCATCAATGCTACGACTTGGATTTTTTACATCCAAGTTAAAATTGCGTTCTTTAATCGCTTCAACGCTTATTTTCCATGCATTTTTATTTTCAATTCGATCATTCCACCATTTTTTCTCTATTTCAAATTCTTCCAGTCGAATTGGTTTTGTTTTCGTATAATTTTTATACCCCTCAGGCAGCGGATGCTCAAAGTACCAGATTTCCTCAGTAGGCTTACCCTTCTCAAAGAAGAGCAAATTTGTATTAATACCTGTATATGGAGCAAACACCCCATTAGGCAATCTTACAATTGTATGCAGATTAAACTCTTCCAGTAGCTTTTCTTTAATCGCTGTCTTCACACCTTCACCAAACAAGAAGCCATCAGGCAAAACAATGCCTGCACGACCTCCATCTTTGAGTAAGTACATTAAGAGAACCATGAACAAGTCAGCAGTTTCCTTCGTTCTGAACTTCTCTGGGAAGTTAATCTCAACGCCATCTTCTTCAATTCCACCAAACGGAGGGTTTGTTACAATAACGTCTACTTGATCAATTGGACGATAATCCCTTACGTTTTTGGTCAATGAGTTATCATGCCTAATTTTAGGTGCATCAATGTCATGTAGAATCAGATTGGTAACTGCAAGCATATGAGGCATTGGTTTCTTCTCAATGCCCAAGATGGAGTCCTGCAATATCTGATTATCCTCTACGCTCTTGATCTGCCCTGTATTCTTCAAGTGTTCGATTGTGCTTGTCAAATAACCGCCTGTACCGCAAGCGAAATCCAGCACTTTCTCACCAAGCTTAGGGTTAACCATATCAACAACAAACTGGGTAACAGGACGAGGCGTATAATACTCACCAGCATTACCTGCGTTCTGCAAGTCTTTCAGGATGTTCTCGTAAATATCATTGAACATATGGCGATCTTGCTGGGTCGTAAAGTCGATCTCATTAAGCTTGTTGATGACCTGACGCATCAGCGTACCAGATTTCATGTAGTTATAGGAATCTTCAAATACAGCTTTCACAATGAAAGCCTTAGGATCACTATATTCATCTAGTTCCATCTCTTTAAGCTCTTTGAACAGCCTATTGTTGACGAAGTCCAGAAGATCGTCACCTGTCATGCCTTCGTCATTTGCTGCCCAATCACGCCAGCGTAAACCTTCTGGAACAATCGCTGCATACTCATCACGCATGAGTTCCCATTCTTCTTCTTTAGCGTCAAATACCTTTAGGAACACCATCCACACCAACTGCGAAATACGCTGCGCATCCCCATCTACACCTGCGTCTTTACGCATTGTATCTTGTACTGATTTAATAACCGCTGAAACCGACATCCTCTTGTTCCTCCCAAAATATCTCTAAGCTGAATAAATGACTTGTCCTAATTCTCTTATTGCTGTCATGTAACCTTGCTTTCCACCAAAACGCTTAACAATCTCGATTGGCGAGCCGAACGTCTGGAATTCTGGGATTTTGAGCACTTCAATACTTTCCAAGTTCTCGATTCCTGTATCTGCATACTTATCCAGTAATGCTTCCAGCACAAGTCTAGCTTGTTCACTGTACTTAGCGAAATAATTGCGCTTCTTGACATTCTCCGCTCGCTCTCGGCGTGTTAACGGCGGCTGATCGAAGGCTACGTGGCAAATGAGATCGAAGGGATCAAGGTCTTTGCCAACCTCATCCTTCAATTCATCAAGTAATACTCCCTGATCTTCCAGTTCCTTAATAATGACTTCCTTCTTATCAGCGGAATTCCATTTTTGCAGAAAATCGTTCAACGATTTGTATTCGTCTTTTACGTTCTTCTTCGTATAGTCAATCAAAGACTCCGTTATCAGCTTACCATCCTTATCGTAATAGTACACACGATGATTGAGCACTTTGACTTCGACATTGTGCACGTAATATTTGGCAGGTGGTTCACTCGTACCTCCACCGCCACCATTCGGAGGCGGTTCACCATAACCTCCATCACCGAAGCCGTCATCAGAGCCCCCTTCACCAGTAGGCTCATCACCATCACCTTCATCCTCAGGCGGAATATCTCCTCCACCTGGATGATCAATAATGACTACAGGATCGCCATCGAAATCAGGATCGGCAAACAACTTGGTAACATTACGGAAATCAATAATTGTAAAATACAGCTTCCCAAAGTCTTCTCTTATCCTTGTTCCTCGTCCAATGATCTGCTTAAACTCGATCATACTGTTGATATTCGAGTCCAATACGATGAATTGGCACGTCTTCGCATCCACTCCAGTGGTCATGAGCTTACTCGTTGTGACAAGAACAGGATATGGCTCATTCGGATCAATAAAGTTATCCAGTTCCGCTTTACCTTCCTCATTATCGCCGGTAATCCGCATGACATACTTCGAGTTCTTGGCAACGAGATCAGCATTTTCATTGACCAACGCCTGTCTCATACGCTCTGCATGATCAATATCAACGCAGAAGAAGATTGTTTTCGCCATACGTGATTTATTAGCCTTTAGATAATCAGAGACCATTTTCGCAACAGTATGCGTTCGTTTCTCCAAAATCAAGTATTTGTCGTAATCCTTGATATTGTACTCACGATCTGTAATTTCAAAGCCATACTTATCTCGCTGTCCTTTTGTTGGTCGGAATCCTTCAACATCCTTATCCAGCAGCACTCGGATAACCTTGTAAGGGGCTAAGAAACCATCATCAATCCCTTGTTTCAACGAATACGTATACAGTGGCTCGCCAAAGTAAGTAAGATTCGATACTTCCTTAGTTTCCTTTGGAGTTGCCGTTAACCCAACATGAGTGGCAGCGGAGAAATAGTCCAGAATTTCTCTCCATGCGGAGTCTTCCTTGGCACTACCTCGATGGCATTCATCAATGATGATAAGATCAAAAAAGTCTCTGGAGAACTCCTTATAGGCGTTTTGGAAATCCTCTGACCCAGTTATACCTTGATACAAGGCAAGATAAATTTCATGTGCCTTGTCGATTTTACGATTCTTGATCTTGGTCATCTTATCGCCAAAAGGAGCGAAATCGTTCGTCATAGTCTGATCGACAAGAATGTTGCGATCAGCAAGAAACAGTATGCGCTTCTTAGATTTGGATTTCCATAATCGATAAATGATCTGGAACGCTGTATAGGTTTTACCTGTACCAGTCGCCATAACAAGGAGGATTCGATCCTGTCCCTTAGCGATAGATTCAACTGTACGGTTAATGGCGATCCGTTGGTAATAACGAGGACTCTTGGACTCCTGTGTGAAATAATAATCCTCTACAATCGTTTCCTCTGTTTGCGTATCAATACCCTTTGCTGCTTTATACCGCTGCCATAACTCCTCAGGCGATGGAAACTGGGATAACGCCAGTTCTCGCTCAACTGTCCCTGATGTTGCAGTTCTATCATGCTCAAGGAACCCATCGCCATTCGAGGAATAAACAAACGGAATGTCCAGAATGTCGCCATAGTTGATCGCTTGCTGCATCCCAGCACCGATCGAATGCTTGTTGTCCTTCGCTTCGATAATGGCAATAGGAATGTTGGTTTTATAATAAAGGATATAATCCGCGCGTTTCTTCTCGCCCCGAGTGACTACTTTCTTACGTACAATGATCCTTCCGTCAGTGAATGAGACTTCTTCACGAATTTGCTTTTGAAGATCCCAGCCTGCACCGACCACAGCAGGGGTGATGTATTTGGTGCATATATCACGTTCTGAGAGATCATGTTTAGTCATATCTAATCCTCTCCTTGTTGATCTTTGAAGATCCGCTATTCCTCTTGAGGCTTCATACAATATGTAATCTTTCAGCGAATTCAAGTTCATCAACCTAGAATCAGAGGACAATGCAAAGAAGGACTCTCCCTTTGAAGTAAAATCTTCTTTGGTTAAAGCATTTATTGTCTCCGATTTAATTTGAATAACGGAGGGCATCATTTCTTCTAAAATCCATTGCACTTGTTCGTTCGGAAGCAGCCGGGTCAAGCTAATCCCCTTTGACCTTGCGAAGTTTAGCGCAGCTTTTTGATACGAAGCTGTGGAAGTGATTATTGTTCCAATTGTTTTGTTTGCTCCAATCTGTTGAAGCTTTGCATCAAACTCTTCAACATCATCAATCGGAACTTTTCCCTTGTAATCTTTGCATTCCCATACCCATATTATAGACGGCTTACTTTGGTTTTTTAGATACACTTCAACAGAAACATCGAATACAATCTCGCTGCCACGAGCGCTTGAATAATATCCTTTATGAAGGTAAACCTCAGCATGCTTTGATATGCCAAGTTCCTCGTTAATAACCATTGATTTTATTGTGCTGAATACGTACTTTTCAAACTCTCGTCCCGTAGACATGGTTACCTCGGTTTTCCCATTATTGTTATTTTTGTAGTTCGACAATAATAGACTTTATCCTTTAATTACGAAGAAGTTTGACTGTTATAAAGCGGGGATGAATCGCAGATTCAAAGAAAAACTTGGTGATTATTGTAATTTAACTAATCAAAATGTAAGATGGCTATTAAGTTTAAAAATAATACGAGTGAGGCGAAGGAATCATGCCTTGGATCATTCTTGATCCGGTCGGCGGCACGTACAACGGAGAGATTACTCCACTAACTTCGGTTGATTATAAATATCTCCGCCCTATAAGAATCCATGAAAAAGATGGATGGTTTGATTGGCATGAATACGTGAAGAACCATCCTCTTATGAAAGTGTACAAGCTTCGTCGCAAAGGGAAGCGTGAGATACTTGGCGTTATTGCCTTGAATTACCGAGATGGCGTGTTTGTCGACTCACTTGAGACATCTCTGCATAGTCGTCATATGCCTACGGATCAGAAACAATATGTGAACCTCGCAGACATCATGATCAGCTTTGCTGCGCTATGGGGATTACATCATTATAAAGATGACTTTGTTGGACTCATTCCTAAGGACAATAAGCGTGAGTACTACAAACATAAATTTGGCGCTCGTCCAATGGGCGCTGTCTATGCACTTAATCCCGTTGTTATTACTCGTATGATCGGGTTATACTATTTAGAAGGAGATGATTCTTATGCCTAAGCTTCGCAGAGGCTTTAGCAATCGTCATGGTGTTCGAATTAACATCGGCACTCGTCGACCGATTGATGGAGGCTTAATGACTGCTCCGATTCCGGCCGGCTATACCGATGAGATGATATCCAAAGAAATGCGTGCAGCAAGAGCAGCGATGATGGCGGATCATGGTCCTGCGATCCTACAGGCAAGAAAAGAATTAGAAGCGCATCTTAACGTTAATCGGAAGCATGGGGGCTGTCCCAAAAGCCCTTTGAAGTTGAAGCAAAAAGCTGAAATGAAGCCGAAATAGCCAAACGGGACGAAGCAGGGGAGTTTCCTGCTTCGTCCCGTTTGCGTTTTTGGTCGATGGCGACTTTT
>NZ_JBHRYU010000045.1:0-57838 GCF_042649185.1 Cohnella sp. GCM10012308 | reverse complement strand
CTGGAATGTTCAGCTCCTGCGCAATGTCCCCCACCGACTTCGTCTGCTCCTGAATGTACTTCACTGTACGCTGTTTGAACTCTTCGTTAAACCGTTGCCGCTGTTCACCCAAAGTGAACACCTCCTCGATATTTCTATTATCATAATTCGCTTGAGTAGGTGTCCACTTTTTATTCTAGCTGCACTATGTCCGCAACATCGCCAAAAGCCATGTTTTTGAGTAAATAACGCATCTGGTGTCCGGCTACCAGCTGCCCGAAGCTGGCGAAGCCGGCAACGCCTGTCGTAGAGCAGGCGATGGCCATGGCGATGCCCGCGAAGCCAGCATCGCCTCTTGTAGAGTAGGCGATGGCCCTGCCACGGCCCGCGAAGCCGGCAACGCCTCTTGTAGAGCAGGCGATGGCCCTGCCGAGGCCCGCGAAGCCGGCATCGCCTCTTGTAGAGCAGGCGATTGCCCTGCCGCGGCCCGCGAAGCCAGCATCGCCTCTTGTAGAGCAGGCGATTGCCCTGCCGCGGCCCGCGAAGCCAGCATCGCCTGTCATAGAGCAGGCGATGGCCATGCCGCAGACTATTTTAAGCCTGTACAGACGATTTGCTACAGGCATGATTGGATCGTGGTATGTTGGCGGGCGTGCAGACCAAGGTCAACGACCTCTCGGATTCGATCGACTACGGCTTGCTGACATTACAGAGACGAGTGGCGGAATCCTGCTTCAAGCTGGGCTTCGCGATGCCGGCCGACCTGGCCGACACCGCGAGCTGTTATTTATGATAAAGAGTCGGCCGACCGGCGCCCGCTTGCCTGACCGGCTGGTCCCCGATACGAACGGCGATGTCTTGCGAGCGAACTTCGGAATCGGTATCGGTGGCCGTGCTTTCTTTCTCGCCCGGACTCAACGCTTCCTTTACCGAGTGTGCGATCGTGTGCAGTACGTCGCCTACCTCGTGCGTCGTCTCGAGCAGCGGATCGACGGTATTGATGCGACCTTTAACGTCCTTAACGGTACGGTTAACGGTATGAATTAATGCAGTCGCCTCGTGCGTGGCCTGAAGGGCGGATCTCTTGACATCGACCAGCGTGCGGTTGGCTTCGTCGAGGGTCGCCATCGTCTTCTTCATCGTCTTGACGGCGTAGAGGACGAAGACGGACAGGGAGACGGAAGCCAGCGCCGCGCTTTTGCCTCGCATCGGTCACACCTCCCGGGATTCGTGGGGAATGACGAATTCCTTCACGGGCGTCTGCACGTCGCCGTCCTTGGCGCTAATGTAGACGCGCATCTCGTCGGCAGGCTCGGGCGCGGCATCCGGCAGCTTAGGCTGCTCGAACGTGACGGCGGTAGAGCGCGGCTCTATGGCGCCGAATGCCTGGAAAATGCTCTCCACATGCGAGCGGTTCTCGGCCCCGGTCTTCACGATGACGAGCAGATGATCCTGCTCGACCAATGTCTTGTAGATCTCCGCCTCGCGGTCCGGAATTCCGAGACCGACGAGACCGCCGATGAGCGTGCCCGTGCTTCCGCCGACAGCTGCGCCGGCAATGACGGTCGCGATCGGTCCGGCCGCGAGCAGCGGGCCGAGACCCGGAATGAACAGCAGGCCAGCCGTGGCGAGGAGTCCCGCGGTTCCGCCGAGAAAGGCGCCCGCTACGCCGCCCGTAACCATGCCTTCCGCGCTGTTCGTGCCGGTGACGGTGTCCACGTGATGGACAGCTTCGCGTTTATGGCTGACGACGGAGATATCATCCTTGTTCCAGCCCGCCGCTTTTAACGCTTCGATCGCGTCAATGACGTCCTGTTCATTTCTAAACGTTCCAACGACTGGTGTAAGCATCGCAATCGCCTCCATGCTGTTTTTTTCGCTGGCCGCGCCAGCTGAATACTGATTATTCACCATGTTGGAATTGGAAATAACAGGGTGGACAAGCGGTGGCCGAACTTTATTTTCGCAGGCTTGTCCGAAAAAGGGGGGCTCTATTTGCGCGGAGAGGGGGCCAATCGCCTGCAATAGGAGAGGCGATGCGGGCTTAGAGGTCCGGCCCCGGCCAATCGCCTGCACAAGGAGAGGCGATGCGGATTCGCGGGGCCTCCCGAGACCAATCGCCTGCACAAGGAGAGGCGATACGGATTCGCGGGGCCTCCCGAGACCAATCGCCTGCACTACGAGAGGCGATACGGGTTCGCGGGGCCTCTCGAGACCAATCCCCTGCACTACGAAAGGCGATGCGGGCTCAGAGGTCCGGCCCCGCCCAATCGCCTGCACTAGGAGAGGCGATGCGGATTCGCGGGGCCTCTCGAGACCAATCGCCTGCACTAGGAGAGGCGATACGGGCTCAGAGGTCCGGCCCCGCCCAATCGCCTGCACTAGGAGAGGCGATGCGGATTCGCGGGGCCTCTCGAGACCAATCCCCTGCACTACGAAAGGCGATGCGGGCTCAGAGGTCCGGCCCCGGCCAATCGCCTGCACTAGGAGAGGCGATGCGGATTCGCGGGGCCTCCCGAGACCAATCGCCTGCAATAGGAGAGGCGATACGGGCTCAGAGGTCCGGCCCCGGCCAATCGCCTGCAATAGGAGAGGCGATGCGGATTCGCGGGGCCTCCCGAGACCAATCCCCAGCACTACGAAAGGCGATGCGGGCTCAGAGGTCCGGCCCCGGCCAATCGCCTGCACTAGGAGAGGCGATGCGGATTCGCGGGGCCTCTTGAGACCAATCCCCTGCACTACAAAAGGCGATGCGGGCTTAGAGGTCCGGCCCCGGCCAATCGCCTGCACTACGAGAGGCGACACGCGTCGTATCCCCCAATTGCGCAGAAAACCCAAAGAACCCGCCCTCACTCTCGGCAGGTTCTTTGGGTTAAACGATCTCAACGCTAACTAGCTGTCTTTTGGCTTCCGCCCGCGTCTGCCCGGCTGCTTGGGCTGGTTCGGCTCGCCAGGGGCTTCTGCGGAAGTAGCCGGTACGGTCGCTTCGGTCGTATCCGTCTTCCGCGTAGCCCGCGGCCTTCCGGCCGTCTTTCGGGCAGCGGGCGCAGCGGCTTTCTCGACAGCTTCCGCCGGCTTGGCATCCGCAGCGGCTTCGAGGCCGACATTTATTGGCTCGCCAGCAGCCGCCTTCCTGCGGCCCCTCGCCGGCTTGCCTTCGTCGGCTGCTCCGCCATCCTCCGCCTGTTGGTCGGCCGCCGCCTTCCTGCGGCCCCTCGCCGGCTTGCCTTCGCCGGCTGCTCCGCCATCCTCCGCCTGTTGGTCGGCCGCCGCCTTCCTGCGGCCCCTCGCCGGCTTGCCTTCGTCGGCTGCTCCGCCATCCTCCGCCTGTTGGTCGGCCGCCGCCTTCCTGCGACCTCTTGCCGGCTTGCCTTCGTCGGCTGCTCCGCCATCCTCCGCCAGCTGGACGGCCGCCGCCTTCCTGCGACCTCTCGCCGGCTTGACGACAGCTTCTGCTTCGCTATCCGCCGGCTTGCCATCGGCAGCTTCCACGCCGACTTGCGCCGTCTCGCTTTCCGCAGCATCCTCGCTATTCGCTGCTGCTACACCGCCAACCTCGGTTAGCTCGGCATCCGCAGCGTCACCGCCAGCCTCCTCCAGCTCGGCATCCGCAGTGTCGCCGCCAGCCTCCTCAAGCTCGTCATCGACAGCGTCGACGCCAACGTCCGCAGCTTCCTCATTCTCATCCTCATCGGCGGAATCGGTGGATTTCTGCCGCTCGTCCTCGGCGCGGTCCTTGGTTTCCTTGCGCTTGGCCGATGCCAGTTTGGCACGCGTCTCCTCGTCCAGATCCAGCTCTCCGAAACGCTCGATGTCGATCTTCGGATAAGCGAGATCCAGCGACTCGAACGCTTCCGTAATAATCTTCAGCACGCGGTAATCGCGGTACCAGCGCTTGTCCGCAGGGACGATATGCCACGGGTTGCGCTTTGTGCCGGTCGCCTCGAAGACATCTTCGTAAGCGCGGACGTACTCGTCCCAATGCTGCCGTTCCTTCAGATCGCTCGGATCGAACTTCCACAGCTTCTCGGGCCGGGTAAGCCGGTCGTGCAGCTTTTCCAGCTGAAATTCTTTGGAGATGTGAAGGAAAATCTTGATGACCAGCACGCCGCTGTTCGCCAGCAGCTTTTCAAAGTTTTTGATATGCTCGAGGCGACGCTCCGTCTCTTTTTTGTCGATGATGCCATGCACGCGGGTGATCAGCACTTCTTCATAATAAGAACGGTTAAAGGAGGCTATGTATCCCTTTTGCGGAATCAGCTTGTGGGTTCGCCACAAGAAGTCGTGGGAGGCTTCCTCCGAGGTCGGCGTCTTGAAGCTCTCGGCGCGATAGCCTTGCGGATTAAGCGCGGACAACACCTTTTTCACCGTGCCGTCCTTGCCGCTGCAATCCATCCCCTGGAACACGATCAGTACGCCGTTCGATCGGCTTGCATACAGCTTTTCTTGCGCTTCCTGCAGTCTGTCGCGAAGATCCTCGATCTCCGCTTCCACCTGCTCCTTGCTCTCGATATCGCCCGTGTCGCCGGGGTCGAAATCCTTCAGGGAAACGTGACGCTTGCGGTCAAGCCTGGTGCGGTCGGCCATGCGCTCTCCTCCGATTCTCGCTCGATTGTGGGTCTGACCCGGTGTTTGTTTCTATAATTATATCACTCCTAAAGGTAAAATTATAAACATGTCGCTCGCGCGGGCTAAGGCTGTATCAAATGGGGAAGCGCGTGTTATGATTTGGCTAAAAAAAATTTGCGGACGATGTCGATCCGGTCGTCCGGCGTTCGTCGTGTATATGAACGAGAAGGAGCGACAGTCGAAAAAGGCTGCGCTTCCTGCCCAAAGGAGGAAAAAAACATGCGGTTTATGATGATCGTCAAAGGTACGTCGGATTCGGAAGCGGGCGTTATGCCGAGCGAAGAGCTGGTGGCGGCGATGCAGCGGTACAACGAGGAGCTCGCCAAGGCAGGCGTCTTGGTAGCGGCTGACGGACTTCATCCTACGTCGGGAGGCATTCGAATCTCTTATCCGGAGGCGGGCGGCAAGCCGAAGATTACGGACGGACCGTTCACCGAGGCGAAGGAGATTATCGCCGGGTTTACGATGATTGAGGTAAAGTCCAAGGAAGAAGCGATCGAGTGGGCGCTCCGGATGCCGGATCCCCACGGGTACGGGCAAGGCCAGATCGAGCTTCGCCAGATCTTCGACATGTCGGACTTGACGCAGGATCCGGAAATGCTGGCCAAAGAGCAAGCGCTGCGCGAGCGGCTTGAAGGGCCTCGCCGGACATGAGCGAACGGGCCGCGCATCGCGCGATCGACGCCGTCTGGCGCATCGAATCGGCCAAGCTGATCGCGCGCCTGGCGACGATGGTGCGCGATGTCGGCCTTGCGGAGGACCTGGCGCAGGACGCGCTCCTGACCGCGCTCGAGCGGTGGCCGGAGACGGGCATCCCGGACAACCCCGGAGCCTGGCTCATGACGACGGCGAAGCGCCGGGCGATCGACTTGCTGCGGAGAAACAAGCTGCGTGACCGAAAATACGAGGAGTACGGGCGAGCCGGCGCGCTGTATACGGAGGACGACGTGGCAGCGGAGTCGGGCGAGATCGGCGACGAGCTGCTGCGCCTCATCTTCGCGACCTGTCACCCGTCGTTGTCGCGGGAAGCGCGCGTCGCGCTGACCTTGCGGCTCTTGGGCGGCCTGACGACGGACGAGATCGCGCACGCTTATCTCGTCCCCGAGCCGACTGTCGCGCAGCGGATCGTCAGGGCGAAGAAGACGCTCGGCGCGGCGCGCGTAAAGCTGGACGTGCCTGAGGGAGCCGAGCTGGAGGAGCGCCTCTCGTCGGTGCTCGAGGTCGTCTACCTCATGTACAACGAGGGATACTCGGCCACGGCGGGCGGAAGCTGGATCCGGCCGCTACTCTGTCAGGAAGCGCTGCGTCTCGGGCGAATGCTGGCGGAGGTCGCGCCGGGAGAACCCGAGGTGCACGGACTTGTCGCCCTGATGGAGATTCAGTCGTCGCGCTTCAAGACGCGCATAGGGCCGTCAGGCGAGCCGATCCTGCTCATGGACCAGAACCGCGCGCTGTGGGACCGGCTCCTGATCCGTCGCGGTCTGGCCGCGCTCGAGCGCGCGCGCAGCCAGGGCCGGCCGCTCGGCCCCTATGCGCTGCAGGCCGCGATCGCCGCCTGCCATGCGCAGGCGCCGACGCCCGGCGACACCGATTGGGCCCGGATCGCCGCGCTCTATGAGGCGCTCTCGCGGGCGGCGCCTTCGCCGGTCGTCGAGCTGAACCGCGCCGTCGCGATCGCGATGGCGTTCGGACCCGCGATCGGGCTGCAGATCGTCGACCGGCTGGCGGACGAGCCCGCCTTAAAGGGCTACTATTTGCTGCCGAGCGTACGCGGGGATCTGCTCGCGAAGCTCGGGCGCATGGAGGAGGCGCGTGCGGCTTTCGAACGGGCTGCCTCCATGACGCAGAACGTGCCGGAGCAAGCGCTGATGCGCCGGCGCGCGGCGGAATGCGCGGAGCGGCGTGCCGGGGATGCGGACAAAGAGCCGTGAGCGCGCGTTTGACATTGATCGAATCGGGCGAAGAGTCGGCGAAAAAGAGAAGCGGGGAATGAAATTTGACGAAAAGCCACTTGAACCAGGCGGCCTATGCCGTATCCAAAGACGGAACGCGGATCGCTTACGATACGATCGGCCAAGGGCCGGCGGTAATTTTGGCCGGGGGCGCGTTCAGCTACAGGAAGTTTCCGGGATTGCAGAAGCTGGCTCGCCTCCTCGCCTCGGACTTTACGGTCGTCAATTATGACAGGCGAGGCAGAGGGGACAGCGGGGATCAGAAAACATACGCGATTCAGCGGGAGATCGAAGATCTCGAGGCTGTCATCGGGGCAAACGGAGGCGTCGCGCATGTATGGGGGCTATCCTCGGGCGCGGCATTGGCGCTTGAGGCTGCGGCGAGCGGCGTCGGCATCGCAAAGCTTGCGCTTTACGAGCCTCCGTATCTAGCAGGGGGAACGGGTCCGGTCTCGCCGGCGGAACAGCGGTCGCAGCTTGAACGGCTGATCTCCGAGGGGCGCCGGGACGAAGCGGTCAAGTACTTCTTGCGCTTGATGGGCGCACCTGGATTTGCGGTAACGATGATGCGGCTGATGCCCTTTTGGCCGCGGCTTCGGGCCGTCGCGCACACGCTCCCTTACGATGCGGCGATCATGGGCGATTATTCGCTGCCTGCGGCCCGGCTCGCTTCGATCGGTTCGCCGGTGCTTGCGGTCGGCGGCGCCAAGAGCCCGGTTGCGCTTCGGGAGGCGGTGCGGCAGGTCGGCCTGGCCGTGCCGCATGGCGAGTCCCGCCTGCTCCCGGGTCAAAATCACAATGTATCTATGGACGCGCTCGCGCCGGTGCTGAAGTCGTTTTTCCTCGCTTGAGTTCGCTTGAGCTTGATCGATACAAACAAGGAGGGATGCCGCATGCGATTCATGATCCTGATCAAGGCGAGCGCACGCTTCGAAGCCGGGATCGAGCCGGCGGACGACCGGGCCGCCGCGTTCGCGGCCTACAGCCGGCAGATGAAGGAGGCGGGCGTCCTGATCGAGTCTGCGACCCTGCTGCCGAGCGCCGAAGGGCTCCGGCTGGCCTATCCCGAGACGGGCGGTCTGCCGGCGATGACGGCCGGGCCGTTCGACGGTTCGGAAGGGCAGGTCGCAGGCTACATGCTGCTCGAAGCCGAATCGGACCGGGAGGCATACGCCTGGGCGGCAGGGATGCCCGACCCTTACGGATTCGGGGAGGGCGGGATCGAGCTGCGCCGGCTCCGGGAGACGGCCGGGCCGCAGGTCGCCGGCGGTTCGAGTCCGATCGAAGCCGACCTGCGCGATCAGCTCGGTGCTTTAAGAAGCTTGCACGGATAAACGCATTGACTTATACGAAAAAATCACAATCTAAAGGAGCTAAAAACATGAACCCTGAAATCACGCAATTCATCGCCGACCTCAAAGAACCCTGGCAAGCCGAGCGCTGCCAGGCGCTGCGGGAGCTCACCCTGCAGACGATTCCGGACGCGCTCGAGCGCATGCAGTACAAAAAGCCGCATTACTTAAAAAACGGCAAGTATGCCGCCGTCATCTCGACGTCCAAGGACGCGGTGAGCTACACCATTTTTAACGCCGAGGGCATCGCGTTTCCCGAAGGCGCCTGGACCGGCCCGCCCGAGCGCAAGACGATCAAGATTGCGAAGACGCAGGACGTCAACGAAGCAGATGTGGCGGATTTGCTCAAGCAAGCTTCGGCTTCGCTGTAAACGGCGCCTATTTGATCGTTGACAGCTCTTCCATTTTTGGACATAATCGAATCAATGAAGGATACGGGGAAGCGCCCCGTCAGAGCCGAACACGAACCGTGTCGCTTTGACGGGGCTTTTCCGTCAGGAGGATGCTCGATGGATAAAAAGAAGCGGCCGGAGGATCGGGTCGGCGAGCAGCAGGTTACCTACGACATTTATGCCGCGATGCCGGACGACGGCCTGCGCTACGAAGTGCTGGACGGCTCGCTGGAGCTGATGTTGCCGGGGCCGAACACCCCGCATCAGATCTTGAGTTTTAATTTACAATCGACGCTGGCTAGCAGCTGTAAAGCGGAATACCTCATTTTGAGCGCACCGCTGGATGTCATTCTCAGCCCTACGAACGTGGTGCAGCCCGATCTGATCTTTATTGGTCTGCAGCGTGTCGAAATTGTAACCAAGCGGGGCATCGAAGGGCCGCCGGACCTCGTCGTAGAGATTTTGTCGCCCGGCTCGCGCCATCGGGACCGGGTCCGCAAGCAGCGAATTTACGAACGGCATGGCGTGCCGGAGTATTGGATCCTGGATCCTGTCGCCCAGACCGTAGAGCAGCATTTGTTGTCTGGCGAGCGCTACGAATTGACCTGCGTTTACGAAGGCGAAGACACGGTAACGTCGGACAGGCTGCCCTGCGTGTCGTTTACGGTGGCCGGACTGTTCGACGATCCGACCCTGCAGCGCCTGCTGTCCTCGAACTGAATCGCCGGAATTGCAGAAAAAGACAGCTCGCGGCCTTGACGGTCCGGCCGGGCTGTTTTTTTATGCCAGCTTATCCGGCGATGCTGTCGGGGATGGGCCTGCCGGCAATCGCCGGTGCCGCTTTTACGTCCGTCTTGCAATTTTACATTACGGTTATAAGCGGAAAATACAGACTTAACGAAGCGAGTCTAGTATATGTTTGTATACTACATTTAGGAGGGGAATTATGAAACTTCTAGAAAAGAAAGTATTCAAGGCTACGATGGCCGGTACGATCACGGCAGCTCTGCTCACGGTCAGTGCCGTCACCGTTCAAACGCATGATCGCGCGGACGCCGCATCCCCTCGCACCCAGAATGTAATCTTGTTCGTTGGAGACGGTATGGGCACCGCGCAGCGCGATGCCATCCGCCTGGCCACGGTCGGCGAGAAGGGCAAGCTGGCGATGGACGCCATGCCCTATGTCGGATTGATTCATACGAGCTCCACGATACCGGTCACAGACTCGGCTGCTTCGGCAACCGCCTATGCCAGCGGCGTTAAAACCTACAACGGCGCGATCGGCATGGACGCCAACAAAAAATCGGTCAAAACGATCATGGAATACGCCAAGGATAAGGGCAAATCGACCGGCGTGGTCACGACCAGCCAAGTTACAGACGCCACCGGCGCGGCCTTCGGCGCCCATGTCGAAGACCGTTCCAAGCAAAGCGACATCGCGCTGCAATATTTGACCAAGAGCAAGATCGACGTCATTCTTGGCGGCGGGGAAGACTTCTGGTACCCTGCGGGCAACCCGGGCAAGTTCCAGGACGAGCCTGCCGAGGATCCGTCGGAGAAGAGCAAGGGCACGCAGGGCAACTTGATCGACAAGGCCAAATCGCTCGGATATAGCTACGTTTCCACCAAGGCGGATCTGCAAAAATCCAAGGGCGGCAAGCTGCTCGGCCTGTTCTCCAACGAAGAGATGTTCCAGCAGAAGCCGGAGGGCGAGGGGGATATTTACAACCCGGTCGTATCTCTGCCCGAGATGACTAAAAAAGCGATCGATACGCTGTCCACCAACAAAAAAGGCTTCTTCCTGATGGTCGAGGAAGAAGGGACGGATGAGTTCGCGCACCAGAACAATGCCAAAATGACGATCAAGTCCGGCCAGCAGCTGGACCAAGCCGTCCAGGTCGCGAAGGACTTTGCCAAGAAGCACCCGGATACGCTCGTGCTCGTGCTTGCCGACCATGAGACCGGCGGCTTCTCGATCGAGGAAGTCAACGCGGACGACGAATCGGGCGACGGCATCTCCAAGGAAGACGGACCGTTCCAGATCGTGGGCTCCGACCACAACTTCGTCGTCGACTGGACGACCTCGGGCCATACGGCAGTCGACGTTCCGGTCACGGCCATGGGCCGCAACTCCGAGCTGTTCACCGGCATCTACGAGAACACCGAGGTGTTCACGAAGCTGATGCAGGCGCTGGGGATTAAGGCCAAGTAAGACTCGTCCGCCGGTGCTGACTGCCTGCGATAGCGCCAAGAAGCGCTTATCGGGGCGGGATCGAGCTGTAGTGAGGCCGAGATAGTGCCAAGAAGCGCTTATCAGCGGCGAGCGGCGCTCGCCTCGCTCGCAAAACGTAAAGAGACTCCGTCTCCCGGCACGACGGGAACGGAGTCTCTTTTTGCATTCGGCGACTAGACGTTCGCCGACTTCGTCCAGTTGTAGAGCATTTGTGCGGCTTCGGCACGGGTAGCCGTGTTCGAAGGCGCGATGATCGTGTCAGACTTGCCGCTGATGAGGCCGAGCTGCACGAGCGCATTCAGCTGCGTCTTCGCCCAGGCATGGATCGCTCCAGCGTCTGCATAACCGGACAATGCGTCCTTGGCCGCATCGACTGCCGTATTCGAGCCGGATGCCCGGAGCGCATTGTAGATCATGACGGCCATTTCTTCTCTAGTAATGGTAGCGTTCGGCGCGAACGAAAGGTCGCTCTTGCCGTTTACGATGCCGTGCTGATAGGCTGCGGCGACTGCCGATGCGTACCAGCTGTCCGCCACGATATCGGCGAACGGATTCGCCGCGCCGGCATCGGCTTCGAGGCCGAGCGTCCGGACGATCAGCGCCGCGAATTCGGCGCGCGTGATGCTGCGGCCGGGCGCGAATTGCTCCGGACCGACGCCAGAAACAATTTGCTTCGACGAGAGCACCTGAATCGCTCTGTTCGCCCAGTGCGCGGCCGGTACATCGCCGAACGTCTTGGCGAAAGACAGGACGCCGTACTTGCTAAAGTGAGAAAGCTCCGCATAGACAGTTCCAGCAGCAGCGTCCCATTTGCCGCCCACGTAATGCGCTTGGCCGTTCTCGTCCCAATAGTAGATACCGGTCAATTCCGGATCCGCGCCGGCATCAGCCTTCAGCTGCAGCTTCACCGGCTTGTCGAAGGACTGGCCGAGCGTCAGCGTCGATCCGTTCTCCAACTGCGCCGTCAGCGCCAGGTCAACGAATTCGCCAGCAGCGCGGAGCATGCCGCCGAGCTGCGCGCCGCCTTTTTGAAGAAACGCAGTGCGATCCGTATCGGAGACAGGCTTGATCTCCCAGCTCAGCGACTTTACTTTCTCCGTGCCGGCAGCGGACTGAAACTGCACCAGATTCTCATAAGGAATGAACAGCTTGCTGCCGTCCTTGGCCGAGAGCTGCAGATCCGTCTTGCCGTCGATCGCGGCCTGCACGCTTGCTGCCGTAGCGGTTACCGTTTCGCCGGCTGTATGAACAGGCTCGGTCGGGGTCGTAACTGTACCGCCGTTATTTCCACCATTGTTCCCGCCGTTGTTCCCGCCGTTTTCACCGCCGTCGCTTCCCGAAGCTTTAATTGCCGCCCGTCCCAGCTCGTAGGTGCGATCGAGCAGCGTCGCCTTCAGGACGACGTCGTAAGAACCCTTCTCGTCGAGCGGCGGCATCGTCCACGTGCCGCTCAACTCCGCCGCGCCGCGCGTGCTCAGCTTGTCGCTCACGCTGGCGACCTTCTCGCCCTTGGCGTCGTAGATGTCCACGACGACGGGAATCTCCAGCAGCGGATCGGCTTCGATCAGGTACGGCGACGCAAGAAGATGATCCGCATAGGCCGCGATCGCGTCCGTCGCCGAGACCGTATAGTCGGCCTTGACCGTCTTGCCGCTGTCGCCCTTCACGACCTCGAGCTTGCCCGCGAGCACGCCATCCGCCGCGTTGGAAGCGGCGAAGTGCCGGCTGTGCTGCGCGAACGACAAGCCGATCGACTTGGTATAGAAGGCGCTGTCGTGCGCCCCGTCGCGAACCTCCGCATAATGCGGCACGCCGTTTTCCATCAGATACTTGTGTAACGTGTTGACGGGAACATCGAACTTATAGACGTCCAGGTTGCCGGAGTCCAGGTAGATCGCGTACCGTTTGAGCGTATCGATCGGGTAACTCTTCAGGATGGCGATCGGATCCTGGCCCTGCTGCGTGAAGCTCAGCGCGCCCATGTGGCTCGCGATCGTGGAGAAGAGATCCGGGTACTGAAGGCCGATCGCGAAGGAGCCAAAGCCGCCCATCGACACCCCGGTCGTGCCTCTATAACGGGAGTCGTCGATCGTGCGGTAATGGCCGTCGACGAACGGCACAAGGTCTTTTACGACCATGTCCTGCCACTTCACGCCCGTCGCGCCGGTCCCGTTCACCCACCAGCTCGTGCCGGACGAATCGGGCATGACGACGATCATGTCCTTCATGGAGCCGTCCGCCGCGCCTTGATTCAGAATCTGGTCGATCTTGTCGATCTCGAACGATTCGCTGTCGCTGTTGAACTGGTGGAACAGGTAGACCGACGGATATCGCTTGTCGGGATCGCTCATATACGAAGGCGGCAGGTAGATTCGGAACGTGACGTTCCGCTGCGCGCTCTCCGAGTAGAACGAAGTTTTGTAGAAAAGCTTCTGGTCGCCCGTCTCTTTGGGCGCGCCGTCCTCGAATGCGTAGTATTGAGAGAGGCTGCCTTGCCGCACATTCACTTCCGTGCCGTCGTCCAGCGTGCCGGTGACGGTCACTTGCGCCGTGTACAGATAACGTCCGTCCAGCTCAAACACATAGGGACTCTGCACGGTCGTCTTGAGCGAAGCGTACGCGGCGAACCAGGCGTTTTTCTCCGCGACGGCCGCCAGCTTGTCGAAGCCTCCGTTGAAATACTGCGCCGACAGCGTCGCCGCATAAGCAGCAGCGTCCTTGTAGCCGATCGCGTCGAATTGCGATTGCGCCAGAGCCTTAACAGCGCTTACGATCTGGTCGGACGGCACCTTGGACGGCAGGTTCTTGACCTTTTGCGCCGCCGCCTTGGAATAGATGCCGATCGGGCCGGCATACCAGCCGCCGCCGCCGTTCTGATTGTACATCCGCACGGCGATCGTGTTGGTCTCTCCGCGGCGCAGCAGATTGGAAGGGATCGCGTATTCCCGGGATGCGGCCCAGAACGAGCTCGTATAAACGCCGCCACTGAAGCCGGTTTCGCCGACCAGTTGACCATTAATGTAAGTCATGTCCGCGTCGTCGATCTTGCCCGCCATCAGCGTCAGATCGTCCACCGGGAAGTCTGCGGGGACATAGAACTTTTTCACGTACCAGGCGGCGCCAAAGTAGTTGTTAATGCCGCTGTAGCCGCCGAAGCCGTCCGTCCACCAGTCGAGGCCGGGCTGAACGACGCTCCATGCCGAGGTGTCGAGGCTCTCGTCCGCGCCGTTGATCGAGGCGACGGGGAAGGAGTCTTTCGTAAATCTCCAGTCGCCTAGCAGGTCGATCTGCGTGTCCTCGGGCAGCGTGCCCGTCGGCGTGACGCGGATCAGCGGCTTCGTTCCCAAGGTGAACGAGGCGCCGAGAATCTTGGCGTCGAGCGTCAGATTCGTGCTCTTGAGCGAGCCGAGCGCGGAGACCGGCACCGTGAAGGCGCCGGTGAAGCTCGACTGGCTCGAGTTCTGCACGACATTGCCGAGACTTGTATTCGCCGCGTACAGCACGGCTGCGCTGCCCGGATCCGTCACCTTGAGGCCGACGTTCAGGTTAAACGCGCTATTGGCGCGATTTTCGTATACGGACCGCGTCACAGAAGTGCGGTTCAGGTTGACGGTGAAGTTGACGCTGACCTTCGTGTCGTCCGCGCCGATCGCCTGCGGCGCCGCCGAGAAGGAGCCGGTCAGCAGGCCTTTGGCGAAGCTCGCGCTGTGCATCATGAACGAGCGGTTCAGATAGGTCAGGTAATAGGATTTGTCGTGTCCGCCCGGACGCGACTGATAGCCGTGCGTTACATTGTTGGCGCGGAAGTACGCATGAATGTCGTTGGTGGAATTCGTCGCGTAGGTCATCGGATCGTCCGTGCCGCCGTCCAGATAGTACTGGTAGGTTTTAAGCGCGGCGGCCGTCTTGCCCTTGATCAGCGCGAGCGGCTGCAGGCCGCCCACGGTGCGGTCGAGCGCGCCCATGTGGCTGGCGATCGAGCCGAACAGCTCGGGATGACGCATGCCGAGGACAAAAGCGCCGAAGCCGCCCATCGAGACGCCGCCGATGCCGCGGAAGGCGGGCAGGGCGATCGTCGGATAGCGCTGGTCGATGACGGGAACAAGGTCGCTCGCGATCAGGTCTTCCCAGCGTCCGCCGTCTTGGTTGACGAACCAGCTGTCGCCGCTCGTATCGGGCATGACGACGATCATTTTCTGAATCGCGCCTTCGGCGGTCCATTGGTCGAGGCTGTCCTGAAGGCGGTCATCCTCGAACTGCTGGCTCGATTGCCCTTCTTCATGCAGCATATAGACGACCGGATAACGCTGGTTGCCGTTGTAATAGCCGTCCGGCAGATAGATGCGATAGGTCATTTCTTTGCCGAGGCTGGCGGAATAATAGCGGTCTACGTAAAAGCGGGGCTGCGCGTCGTCTGCGGCCGCCTGGGCGGACAAAGGCATTACGCCGATCAATACAAGCAGGGCGAGCGTCAACATGGACCATCTGCGCCAGTGCCGGGTGCCGGATCTATTCAAGGGGGAAAGTCCTCCTTCAAGGGGTGTGGGATGAGGTGCGGTACGTTGCGTTGCGTTGCGGTAAAGCGGGGCGAGTCGGAGAATCCCTCCCATCGTTAATTTGTAAACGGTTCCAGTCGATGGCTATACTTTAGTTTAAATTTAGTAAAAAATCAAATACAATTTTACTTCGGCGTTCAATCTGCGAAAAAATAGGGTGCAAACGTATGAAGTTATCAGTAAGATAGGTGCATATCGCGCGTCGCGGAGGATGGAACGGTCGCAAAAAAAGACCGTCTCCGGCAATGGATTCGGTCTCGCGCGTCATTTTCAGTTAAATTTTAGCAGTGCTTTCCCTGACCATCAGCCGGGTGGGCAGCACGATTTTTTTGCAGATGTCCCTTTTCGTATCCAGCCTGTCGGCCAACAAGCCGACAGCGGCCTCGCCCATGTAGTCGACGTGAACCTTGACGGTCGTGAGCGGCGGCTGAAGGAAAGCGGATATGGTATTGTCGTTGAAGCCGACGATAGAGATATCGCGGGGCGCCTGTACGCCGGCTTCATGCAGCATGCGCAGCGCGCCGGCTGCCATCGAGTCGTTCTGGATCAAAAAAGCGGTCGGACGGCTATCCGCCGCAAGCGCCTGCCGCATGAGCAGGTAACCGTCTTCCGAGGCGAGCCGCTCTCCGATGCGGACATGCTCCGGCCGGTACAGGCCGCGGTCCGCCAACCAATCGCGGCAAGCGCTCTCCCGGTCGTCGGGGACGAGGTGACCGCCGATGACGGTGCGGGCGCCGATATAGCCGATCTCGCGGTGTCCCAGCTCGTACAGATGCGCGAGCGCCTCGCCGACGGCTCTGCGCATGTCGATAACGACGGCGTCGAACCGGCTCTCGTCGGGCGACGAGTCGACGATCACGCAGGCGTCCGACAGCGCCGACATCCGTTCTACGTCTTCCGGCCGGAAGTGCCCGATTGCGATGACGCCGTCCAGCGCCTGGGCCGTATCGGAAGCGAGCCCGTTCTCCCGGAGATAGAGGCGCGCCATCTCGAACCCGCGCGTCAGGCATTCCCGCTCGATGCTAAGACGAATGGCCAGATAGTAGGGATCGGCCATCTCTTCGAGATCCGAGTACCAGCTGACGACGCCGACCCGGCATTTGCGGGCGGCCGCGCTTGCGCGCCCTCGCGGCGTCTTATAGCCGATCTCCTGGGCGATATCGAATATGAGCTTGCGCTTGGTCTCCGCGATCGACAGCGTCGCGTCCCCGTTCAACACGCGGGACACGGCCGTGATCGATACGCCGACCCGTTCGGCTATCGCTTTTAGCGTCGCCATGCCACTTCACCTTCCCCGGCGTCGTCCGCCGCGAATCTATCGCTCGGGCCGGAACGACCGTACGTACATGCCAGATTTAAATATGCCAGACTTCCTATGGATTTACAAACGATTTGCAAGGGAGACACGAACGATGGGAACGGACAGATCGCGCAGATGGTTCGGCAATCAATTCATACGCAACAAAATCATGGCGATCTATCTGCCGCTGATCCTGATTCCGCTGCTGGCGCTCGGCATCGCCTCCAACCGGATCTATACGCAGTCCCTGGTCGACAAGACGATCAAGGGCGTCGGGGACAACTCGTCGCTGATCATTACGCGGATTAACGGCATTCTGGCAAATGCGCAGAGCTGCGCCAACATCCTCGCGATCAATCTGGACCGCACGATTCTAGGACAAGGCGCCGCCTCGGGCGGGGACGAGCCGGACATTTCCGAGGCCGCGCGCATCCTGAATCAGCTCAGCTTCTCGATCCTCGTCTTCCCGGAGGTGCACAGCGCGGCGTTCATCGATCTTCAAGGCCGGGTATACGCGACGGCGCCGCAGCTCGAACGCGGGGACGAGGACTTGCTCCACACGGCCATTCTGACGCGCATCGACGGGACGAGCGGAGAGAATCTATGGTTTCCGATGGAGCGCAGAACCTACCTGACTCCGGACCCCGGACAGGCGGTCCTGACGCTCGGCAAACGCGTATTCAACATCAATACGGGCAAGCCGATCGGGTCGATCGTGCTGAACGTCCGCGAGGAAACGCTGTCGTCGGTGTACCGGAGCATCGGCTCGTTCGGAGAGGGCGTATTCTCGATCGCGGACGACCGGGGGACCGTCATCTCCTCGCAGCGGGCGGAGGATCTGCTGCTGCCCGAGAAGGACGCTGCGCTGCGCAGCTGGATTGCAAACGCTTCCGAGACGACGACCATCGGCAGCTTCGACGAAGGCAAGCTGCTCGTTGCGCGCTCCGGCTTTTCGTTTCTCGACTGGCAATTCATCGCGGCCGTTCCCTATGAAGCGCTGACCCACGACGTTCGCCAGGTGACGATGCTGATCGCGGTGATCGGCGGCATCTGCTTCCTGTTCGCGCTGCTCGGCGCCGGCATCCTGAACAGGCTGATCGCCATCCCGATCGTCCGCATGGCCCGCAGCATGAAGATGGTCAAGGAAGGCAACCTCGACATGCGGATCGGCGTCCGGACCAACGACGAGCTGGGGCTGCTCGCGTCGGGCTTCAATACGATGATCGCGCGCATCCAGGACCTGCTCCAGCACGTGAAGATCGAGCAGCGCAAAAAGCGCGAGTACGAGCTGGCCCTCATCCAGTCGCAGATCAAGCCGCATTTTCTGTACAACACGCTCGACGTCATCTACACGCTCTCGCAGATGGACCGGTCCAAGGACGTGCAGCGCACGACCAAGGCGCTGGCCGACTATTATCGCATCGTGCTGAGCAAAGGAAGCGAACAAATCACGCTGGAGGAGGAGCTTAGCGGTCTCCGGGATTATTTGTCCATCCAGAAAATCCGCTATTCCGACGTCTTCGACTACCAGATCGACGTAGACAAGTCGCTGCTGCCCTGCGCCATGCTCAAGCTGACGCTGCAGCCGCTCGTCGAGAATGCCATCTATCACGGTTTAAAAACGAAGGGCGGCTTCGGCCATTTAAGCGTCAGAGGACGGCGGGAAGGCGAGCGAATGGCGCTGACCGTCGAGGATAACGGCACCGGCATGACGGAAGAACGAATCCGGGCCTCGCTCGGCGGCGCGGAAGACAAGCGGCGGCCGGTCTCTTACGGCTTGCGCAGCGTCCACGAACGAATCAAGCTATACTTCGGCGAAGCTTACGGCGTCCGGATCGAGAGCGAGCCGGGCCGGGGCACGACGATCACGATTATCCTGCCTTGCCAGCTCGAGCCGTACGGCGGGTCATCCTATCCAGACGGAGGCGACAACGAATGACGAACATCTTGATTGCGGACGACGAGCTGATTTTTCGCGAATACCTGCGGCGGGTCATCGACTGGGAGCAATACGGATTCCGGATCGCGGGGGAAGCGAGGCACGGGCTCGAGGCGCTGGAGCTGGCAGCCGCGCAGCCGCCGGATATCGCGCTGGTCGACATTACGATGCCGTTCATGGACGGGCTCGAGCTGGCCGAACGTCTCAAGGCGCAGTACCCGGCTACGAGCGTCGTGCTCGTCACGGGCCACAATGAATTCGATTATGCCAGGCGCGCGCTGAAGCTCGGCGTCGAGGACTATATATTAAAGCCTTTCTCCAAGGAAGAGCTGCTGCTGACGCTGCTCAAGCTGCAGCAGCATCACCACAAGGCGCTCGAGGAAAAGGCGACGCTGCAGTCGACCGTCCAGCTGATGAAGGAGGGGCTGCTGAACCGGCTGGTAAGCGGGCAGCAGGAGGAAGACGGCGAGACGACCATCCGCCGGCTGGAGGCTTACGATCTTCGTCTGGACCGGCCGGCCTATACGGTCGCATGCATCGAGATCGACGATATGGACCGCAAATGGAGCGAGGTCAGCGAGCGGCTGCTGTGGAAGTACGCGGTCAGCAACATTCTGGCGGAGGCGATGGAGGACGACGGCAAGCCGGTCATCTTCAACGGTCCGGAGGGCCGGATCGTCTGCCTGGTGAGCCATGCGTCTTCTGCCGCGGGAGCGGGATCGACCGGCGCGGCAGGTCTCGAAGCCTACGAACGGCTGTGCGCGCTCATCAAGCGTTACCTGAAGTTCACGATCACCGTCGGCGTGGGCAGCGGGTACGAAGGGACGGGGCGCATCGCCGACTCCTACAGGGAGGCGATCGCGGCGCTCCAGAACAAGTTCGTGCTTGGCTGCGACCGGGTCATCGGCTACGACACGCTCGCGAAGGGGGCGTCCTCGCTCGGTCAATACCCGCTCGAGAACAAGGAGGCGCTGCTGCACGACCTGCGGATGGCCGACGACAGCCGGCTTGCGGAGCGGCTCGGCGGGCTGTTCCGGTCGGTCCGCGAGCAGAAGCTGTCGATCGAATACACGTACGTCGTCTGCATGGGACTCGTCTCCGTCTGCCTGAGCTACATCAGCGAAGCGGGGCATCCGATCGAGGACTGCTTCGGCGAGCACTTCTTTCCTTATAGCGAGATCCAGCGGCTCCGCACGGTTCAGGAGGCGGAGGCGTGGATCACGCGCTTGTTCATGCAGGCGTCCGCCTACGCAAGGCAGCACAAAAAGACGCGCGCCTCGATCATCGCCCGTTCCGCCAAAGCTTACGTAGAACAGCATTATGCCGACCCGGAGCTCGGCGTGGAGCGGGTCGCGGGACATGCGTTCATCAATGCGAGCTATTTGCGGGCCGTGTTCAAAAAAGAGCTGGGCATGACGCTGTCGGACTATATCACGCATGTGCGGATGCACAGGGCCAAGGACATGCTCGGCGAGGGCAACGTGAAGCTGGCGCATGTGGCGGAATCGACCGGATACAGCGACCTCAGCTATTTCAGCAAGAGCTTTAAAAAGTTTTTCGGGCGGCCGCCGAGCGAATACGAGAATCTGCTGAGAGAGCGCGGCTAAGCGCAGGCGCCTGCCGGCATTGGCGTCGGCGTGCGAATAGACAGATGCGCGGATATTACAAATCCGCATCGTTCTCTCCATTATCTTCGCAGGGACCGGCTCCTATAATAAAGGCATAGTTCCAGTCGAGAATATACGAACTATATCGGAGGTCCGGGGAAAATGAAAAAATGGTCATTGTTGCTTAGCGTGACGCTGCTGATGAGCGCGCTCACGGCTTGCGGTTCAAACAACGAAAAAGAAGCAGGCGCTTCGGAAAGCGCGAGCCCGAGCCCGAGCGCTTCTAGCAGCGCGTCGGCAGCCGAGAGCGCGAGTCCGAGTCCGAGCGCGGAGACGCAGAAGCCGGTCAAGCTGAAGATTTACGCGCAGTATTCCGACGACGACACGAAGCTTCCTTACGACTACGCCGCGGCCGAGCTGAAAAAAGCGATGCCGAACGTGGAGCTGGAGCTGGACGTCCAGGCGCAGGACGACGGACAGAAGTTGAAGACGTATGCGGCGATGGGCACGCTTCCGGATATTTTCCAGGCGAACCTGGACATCATCAATACGTTCAAAAACTCGAACAACATCCTCCAATTGGACGAATACGTCGACAAGCTGGGCTTCAAGGACAAGATGTACCCGAGCACGATGAACACGCTGGTCACGGAGGACGGCCACAGCTACGCCTTCCCGTATGCCGGCAACGAAGTCGGATTACTCTTCTATAACAAGGAAATCTTCGCGGCGAACAACGTGCAACCGCCGAAGACTTACGCGGACTTGCTGGCCGCCGTCAAGACGTTCAAAGCGGCCGGCGTCACGCCGCTCTCCATGTTCGCGAAGGAAAAGTGGCCGGCGGTCGTTCTCTACGACATGTTCGTCACGCGGACGGAGCCGGAAGGCATCCTGAAGCTCGACCGCGGCGAGGCCAAGGCGAGCGATCCCGCCTACAAGCAAGCTGCGGAGCAGGTTATCGAGCTGGTCAAAGCCGGCTTGCTGCCCAAAGGCGCGACGAGCATGAACTACGACCAGGCGGCGGCGCTGTTCCGCGAAGGCAAGGCGGCGATGTTCGTCAACGGCCAGTGGGAGATAGAGGACTCGACCAAGGCGCTCGGCGACAAGCTCGGGTACCTGTACGTTCCGGCAGCCGACGAAGCAGCCTATGAGGCGGCCAAGTATAACTTCACCGGGGGCGGCGGACCGAGCGGCTACGCAGTCTCCTCGCATTCGGACAACAAGGAAATCGCAGCGGAAGTCGCAGCCTTCCTTTCCGAGAAGTATGCCGAATTCAAGTATACGCAGCGCGGCACGCCAATCGTTGCTACCAAGGTCGACCTGCCCGTGCAAAAGGAATTCCCGCCGACGATGCAGCAGCTCGCCGACGATATCCCCAACATGAAGACGACCGCGTTCGCGTGGGGTCTCGGCAATGCGAAGTTCAAGGCTGCGATCGAAGACGCTTCTCAATCCCTCCTGACCGGCGCTTACTCGGCCGACCGGTTCGCAAGCGACGTCGACAAGGCGATCGAGCAATCCAAGTAATCCTTCCCATTCTAGAAACGTTCCGCGAAGATCGCGCGCCGCAGGCTCCCCGAGAGCCGGCGCGCGGCTCCCGGAATCCATCCCTGAGGGATTCGCATGACGACACGAAAGTAGTGGTGACATGAATAAATATCTGGGCAACAAGACGGCGATTCTCCTTTTTATCCTGCCCGCGCTGCTCGTTTACTCCGTCGTCGTGTTTTATCCGATGCTCCAGGTGTTCTTCCGCAGCCTGTACGAATGGGACGGACTGACGCCGGGCACGTTCATCGGATTCGACAATTACACCCGCATGTTCGACGACAGCATTTTTCATACCTCGGTTTACAACGGCCTTGTGTTCGCCCTGATCATTACCGTCGCCCAGCTCTCGATCGGCACGCTTCTGGCATTCGCAGTCGCGGAAGCCGGCATCCGCGGCCGCAAGTTCGTCCGCATCAGCGTATTCATCCCCGTCGTGCTCTCGATTACGGTCGTCTGCCAGCTGTGGATGGCGATGTACAATCCCGAGTACGGATTGATTAACCGACTGTTCGAGCTATTAGGCATCCCGTATCAGCAGGACTGGATCTCCGGCAGCCGTACGGCCATCTATGCGCTGGCCGCCGTGAACGCCTGGCAGTACATGGGCTACCACTTCGCGCTGCTGCTGGCGGCGGTCAAGTCCGTGCCCGAGCATTATATGGAAGCCGCCCGCATCGACGGCGCGAGCAAGTGGAAGGCGCATCTGCGGATCACGATTCCGCTGATGGCCGAGACCTACAAGTTTTGCCTGATCTTCGCCATTACCGGCGGCTTGAACGCCTTCGCCAATATGTACATTATGACGGGCGGCGGTCCGGGCACGAGCACGTATACGCTGACGTACATGATGTACCGGTCGGCCTTCCGGGTCGGCGAATACGGCTACGGCAGCGCATCCGCCGCCTTCCTCGTCATTGAGTGCCTGATCGTCACCCTGCTGATCAACCGCTTTATCGCGCGACAACGGATCGTTTACTAGAGAGGAGGCGCGAGCTTTGGGGACGCCTTGGTACAGGCAGCCGTTCAAGCACGGCCTGCTGTGGCTGTACGCGCTGCTGTCGATTTACCCCCTGTTTTGGATGGTTTCCTATTCGCTTAAGAGCAACGACGAGATTTTTGTCACCAATCCTTTCGGCCTGCCGTTTCACTTCCGAATCGAGAACTACAAGACCGCCTGGGAAAGCTTCAACGTACCCGTCTACTTCCTGAACAGCGTGATCGTGACCTGCGCGACGGTCGTCGGCAGCCTGACGCTTGCCGTGCTGTTTTCCTACGCCATCGCCCGCATGCGCTTCAGGTTCAGCGGCGCGGCGCGCATCTATCTGGTCATCGGCATGTTCGTGCCCGTCCAAGTCATCATGATTCCGCTGGCGATTCTGATGCGAGACTTCCATCTGGCCAACACGTACGGCTCGCTGATCGTGCCTTATATTTCGTTTAACCTGTCGTTTGCGACCATGGTGTTCTACGGCTTCTTCAGAGGCATCCCGATCGAGCTGGAGGAATCGTCCTGCATCGACGGCGCCAGCATCTACCGCACGTTTTTCAGCATCATGCTCCCGATTATCCGGCCGGCGCTCGCGACGATGATCATCTTCGTTTTTCTCGCCGCGTGGAACGAGTTTCCGATGGCGCTGGTGCTCATCTCCAAGGAAACGCTGAAGACGCTTCCGCTCGGCCTGCTGTTTTTCCAGGGACAGTTCACGACCGATTGGGGCGCGATGGGCGCCGCGATGACGATCGCCAGCATCCCGACGGTATTCCTGTACATGATTTTCAGCGATCAGGTAGAGCGGGCGCTCACGGTCGGCTCGGCTGTAAAAGGATGACCGGGGAATGAGGCAGACCCGGCCGGATTCCGGAGGACGAGGAGTGTGGGCATCATGACGACGATCGAAGAAATCGCGACGCAGGTCGGGGTGTCGGCGGCGGCCGCGGCGCGCGTGCTCAGCTACGATCCCTCGCTATCGGTCGGGGACGAGCTGCGCAGACGTATATTCGAGGCTGCGGCAGCGCCGCCGCGGCGCATGGGCGCGACAGCAAGCGAGAGCGGCCGCGGCGCTCGGGCGCGAAGGATCGGGCTGCTCGGCATCGGCAGCGCCCCAGGTGCGGCGGCGGATTGGCATCGCGAGGTCCGTTCGGGCGTGGAGCGCGCATGCGCGCGCCGCGGGATCGAGTGCGTCCCGCTGTCCGACCCGGTATCGGCGCTAGCGATCTCGCCTTGGTCGCCGGACCGGCTCGACGGCTTGATTTCCATAGGCAGCCTGAAGCCGGACGAACTTGCACGGCTGCCCGCGCTGGGCAAGCCGACCGTGTTCGTCGGCTCCTCGCCGGACGATACGCGCTACGACTCGGTCGTGGTCGATTATTCCGAGGCCATGGAGCGGCTGATCGACCATTGGACGGGGCTAGGCTTCCGGCGTTTCGTCTATATAGGAAGCTGCGGGCCGGAGAACGAGACCGGTCGGGCCGACCGGCTTGCCGCGCTGCGGACCGGGCTTGACCGCCGCGGGCTCGGCCCGCTGCAGGCGCGGTGCGCGTCGGCGTCCGAGCCGGAGGCGGAGGGCCGGCGTCTGATGGCGCAAGCGCTGCGGGAATCGCGGGCGCCGACCGCCTTTGTCTTGGAAAGCGGGCGCCTGGCCGCGGGCGCTGCCGATGCGGCGAGAGAGGCCGGAAGGCAGGTTTCCGGGGACGCGGCGCTGGTCGTGCTGGACGGCGGCGGACTGGAGGCCTCGCTGTCCGAGCCGCCGTTCGCGACGGTCCGGACGCCCGCGGCCCTCTTGGGCGAGTCGGCCGTGACGCAGCTTGCGGACAGGCTGCGCACGCAGCGTCTTTTCGCGCAAAAAACGGTGCTGAACGCCGCCTTGTTCGCTTGAGAGAATTCTATTGTACATATTAAAAGAGCTGCTGAAACGAAAAGGTACAGTCCCGCGGAAACGCGGGGAGCTGTACCTTTTTTATATGCGGTAACTCTATTCTTGCTGTTACAGCTCCGAGGCCCGGTTCATCCGCGGCTCCAACCACAAATTTTGCTGCTACAGCTCCCAAGCCCGGTTCATCCGCAGCTCTAACCACAAATATTGCTGCTACAGCTCCCAAGCCCGGTTCATCCGCAGCTCTAACCACAAATTTTGCTGTTACAGCACGCAAGCCCGTTACATCCGCAGCTCTAACCACAAATTTTGCTGTTACAGCTCCCAAGCCCGGTTCATCCGCAGCTCTAACCACAAATTTTGCCGTTACAGCACGCAAGCCCGGTACATCCGCAGCTCTAACCACAAATTTTGCTGTTACAGCACGCAAGCCCGTTACATCCGCAGCTCTAACCGCCAATATTGCTGTTACAGCCCCCAAGCCCGGTACATCCGCAGCTCCAACCACAAATTTTGCTGTTGCAGCCCCCAAGCCCGGTACATCCGCAGCTCTAACCACAAATTTTGCCGTTACAGCTCCCAGACCCGGTACATCCGCAGCTCTAACCACAAATTTTTGCTGCTACAGCCCCCAAGCCCGGTACATCCGCAGCTCTAACCACCAATATTGCTGTTACAGCCCCCACGCTGCGATCATTTTGCAAAAAAAGTGACCTCACGGTTGGCGTTAGTGACTTTATGCGCTTATCGGCATCTTCCTGAGCGGCTCAGAGGCAGCGTTAATGCCCCGGTGCACTTTATTAGCACAGAGATACACGGTATTTCCGTGCAACGGCGCTCCTGACTGCGATTTCAGCGATAGTTACATGGAATTTCCACGCAACGCAGTTCCAGTCTGCGGGTTCAGCGAGAGTTACACGGTTTTTCCGTGCAACTCAGCTCCAGACTGCGGTTTCGGCGAGAGTTACACGGTTTTTCCGTGCAACTTAGCTCCAGGCTGCGGTTTCGGCGAGAGTTACACGGTTTTTCCGTGCAACTCAGCTCCAGTCTACGGGTTCAGCGAGAGTTACACGGTTTTTCCGTGCAACTCAGCTCCAGTCTGCGGTTTCGGCGAGAGTTACACGGTTTTTCCGTGCAACTCAGCTCCAGGCTGCGGTTTCGGCGAGCGTTACACGGTTTTTCCGTGCAACTCAGCTCCAGGCTGCGGTTTCGGGCGAGAGTTACACGGTTTTTCCGTGCAACTCAGCTCCAGGCTCACCAGGCCGAGATCCTCCGCAGCTCCAACCCCCTATTTTGCTGTTAAAGCCCCGAATCGTAAACTCGTCAGCGCACTCCCGTTAGATAGGGGGCTTTTTGCTTATTAATCCGCCTTATCTGATTCATTTATCTCAATTATAGGTCGTATTAATCATTTCATATTTATTTTAATGCTGCTTATTGCAATATTAATGACGCATATATATAATTATGACACACAATAAAATTTACAGGCGGCATCAATCCGAACCGCCGGGAGGAGAAGCAACATGTCGAACGCGACGAACGCCTTACAGGGATCCGCACCAGGACTCGAACTCGGTATGGTTATCTGCAAGCATTGTCAGCAGCTCATGTATACGATTCCGACCAACGGTGTGAAAAAAATATACGGCGTGTGCGGGCAGGAAGGCTGCTTGGAGACGGTCGAGGCGAGCGAGGGCGAAGATTAATGAACGTGCAGTCCTGGGTTTATTCCTTTGAAGAAGGCAATGCCGGCATGCGGACGCTGCTGGGCGGAAAAGGCGCCAATCTGGCGGAAATGACGCGCGTCGGACTTCCGGTGCCTCCGGGGTTCACGATAACGACCGACGCGTGCCGCGCTTTTTTCCGGGCGGGCAATCGGATCTCGGGCGAGCTGCAGTTGCAGATGAGAGAGGCTGTCACACGGCTGGAGGAAAAGAAGGGACAGCGGCTCGGCGATCATGCCGATCCGCTGCTCGTCTCCGTCCGATCGGGATCGGTCGACTCGATGCCCGGGATGATGGACACAATCCTCAACTTGGGATTAAATGACGAGACCGTAAAGGGATTGGCCGCAGGCACGGGCAACGCCCGTTTCGCCTACGATTGCTATCGCCGGCTTATCCAGATGTTCGGCCAGGTGGTGCTCGGCATCGAATCCATCCGCTTCGAACGGCTGCTGCGCCGCGTGAAGCGAGAGCTCGGCGTCGAGCAGGATCAAGAGGTATCGGCCGAGGGCTGGATGCAGCTGATCGGGGAGTACAAGGGCTGCGTCAAGGCGTTCTCGGGCATCGACTTTCCCCAGGACGTGCACGAACAGCTGACGCTCGCTACCGAAGCCGTATTCAAGTCCTGGCATAATCAGCGGGCGCAGGTCTACCGCAAGATCAACCGCATTCCAGACGAACAGGGCACGGCGGTCAACGTTCAGAGCATGGTGTTCGGCAATAAGGGAGACGACTGCGGCACAGGCGTCGTGTTCACGCGCAATCCGTCTACCGGCGAACGGGCGCTGTTCGGCGAGTACCTGACGAACGCGCAGGGCGAGGACGTCGTCGCGGGCGTGCGCACGCCGCAATCGATCGCGACCTTAAAGGATGTCATGCCTAGGGTATACGAGGAGCTGTCCGAGCTGTGCGGACGCCTGGAGCTGCACTACGCGGACATGCAGGACATCGAGTTCACGGTGGAGCGCGGCGAGCTCTACGTGCTGCAGACGCGGGGCGGCAAGCGCAACGCCCAGGCCGCGCTGCGGATCGCCGTGGATCTCGCGGCCGAAGGCGTCGTCTCGCGCGAGGAAGCGCTGATGCGGATCGAGGTATCGCATCTCGAGCAGCTGCTGCACCGCGGCATCGACGAGCAAGCGGCGGGAGATGCGATTGCGTCCGGCCTGCCCGCGTCTCCTGGCGCGGCCGTCGGCATGGCCGTCTTCGACGCGGACACCGCGGCGGCGTGGGCGCAGGCGGGCAAGCCCGTCATTCTCGTGCGGGCCGAGACGACGCCGGAGGATATCCACGGCGTGCTCGCCGCAGAGGGCGTGCTCACGAGCCGAGGCGGCATGACCAGCCATGCGGCGGTCGTGGCGAGAGGCATGGGGAAGCCGTGCGTATGCGGCTGCGAGGAGATTCGTATCGATCCTGCGCTGCGGCAGGCGGCGGCAGGCGAGCAGACGATCGCCGAGGGCGACTGGCTGACGCTCGACGGGACCAGCGGCAGCGTATACGCCGGCCAGATTCCGCTCAAGGAGGCGGCGGTTACGGACGAGCTGCAGCAGGTGCTGCGTTGGGCGGACGATATCCGCAGGCTGCGCGTCTATGCCAATGCGGATACGCCGGCGGACGCGGGAATCGCGCGCGGCTTCGGCGCAGAGGGCATCGGGCTGTGCCGGACCGAGCATATGTTTTTTGCGCCGGAGCGGCTGACCGTCATGCAGGCGATGATCATGGCGGAGTCGCGCGAGGAGCGGCTGGCTGCGCTTGAGCTGCTGCTGCCGATGCAGCAGGCCGACTTCGAGGGGCTATTCCGCGAGATGGACGGCTTGCCCGTCACGATCCGGCTGCTCGACCCGCCGCTGCACGAGTTTCTCCCGCATGCGGGAGAGCTGCAGCAGAAGCTGCAGGCGGCCGGCACGGAGGAGGAGCAAGAGCAGCTGCGGCGGATGATCCGCAAGGTCCATGCGCTGCACGAAGCCAATCCGATGCTCGGGCAGCGGGGCTGCAGGCTGGGCATCGTGTACCCCGAGATCTATGACATGCAAGCCGAAGCCGTGTTCCGGGCGGCCGCGGTCTGCATTGGCAAGGGAATCTCCGTGCATCCGGAGATCATGATCCCGCTGGTCGGCGACGCGAGCGAGCTGAGCCTGCTGCGCGAGCGGGTCGACCGTGCCGCGGATCGCGTGCTCGGCGAGGCGGTCCAGGGTGCTTGCGGCTACAAAGTCGGCACGATGATCGAAGTTCCGCGCGCCGCGCTGACGGCCGATCGCATCGCGGCCCATGCGGATTTCTTCTCTTTTGGCACGAACGATCTGACGCAGATGACCTACGGCTACAGCAGGGACGACGCGGAGGGCGGCTTCATGTCGCATTATCTGGAGCAGAAGCTGCTCCCGCACAACCCGTTCCAGGTGCTGGATCCGGACGGCGTCGGACAGCTGATCGAACTGGCTGCGACCAAGGGACGCTCGCGCAAGCCGGGCCTGAAGACTGGCATTTGCGGCGAGCATGGCGGGGACAAGGACTCGATCGCGTTCTGCCATCGCGCGGGGCTCGATTATGTCAGCTGCTCGCCGTACCGTATTCCGATGGCTCGGATCGCGGCCGCGCAGGCGGCGATCGAGAACGCGGACGAGGACGCAAGGGGCGGAACCGTTCAGGCGATTTAAATAGATTATTGAAGAGGGGCAGGCAACCGGGCTGAAAAAGAGAGCCATCGCGATCCGGCGCCGATGCGCGACAGGGGTGTGATCGGGACGCGGATCGGTTACAATGGGGGAAAAGAGTCGTCCAGCCTGGAGGTTGCCATGCTCGAACTATCAACGCGCCAGCTCGAGATCGTCGATCTGGTCCGCAAGCGCGCGCCGATCACCGGCGAGCAGATCGCGGAGGCGCTTGGCGTCACCCGCCCGTCGATCCGGTCGGATCTCGGCTTGCTGGCGATGCTGGGCTATATTGACGCCAAGCCCAAGGTCGGCTACTTTCCGGCCACGGCGTCCAGCGATGCGGGAGCGTCCGGGCAGGATGCCGTCCTGCGGATGCGCGTGAAGGAAGTGATGGGCGTGCCCGTCGTCCTCCGCGAGACGGCGACCGTCGGCGATGCCGTCGTTTCGCTTTTCCTCGAAAACGTGGGCAGCCTGATCGTCGTCGATGCGGCGGGCTCGCTGACCGGCATCGTATCCCGCAAGGACCTGCTGAAGGTCGCCGTCGGCAACGCGCATGGAGACGCCGTCATCCTGGGCATGGTGATGACCCGGTATCCCAACATCGTCACCGTCGCGCCGGACGATACGATCCTCGACGCGATGCGCAAGATGATTCAGCACGAGGTGGACGGCCTGCCCGTCGTTCAAGCGCATCCGCACGGCGGAGGGCCGGCCGCGGAAGTCGTGGGCCGGATCACCAAGACGACCATCCTTAAGCTGATCTACGAGGCCGCGGTCTCGAGGGATATACCCTGACGCTTCGGCTGCGGCAGGGCGGCGCATCACATTTATAAACCGGCAAGTGCAAGAGGCAGTCTTGACGTCGCGAGCGCGGCGCGGGACGGCCTCTTTCTCTTTTTCGGCATGGCGGGGCATTTTAAATTCTACACGAACTTAATCTCGGAAAGGCAGCGTCCTGACCGAAGGGGATATCGTTCAAACGCCCCAATACGTTCCATTTTCATCCGCAATGGAACGGCGCGGCAAGGCAGGAAAGCTATGATGAAAAAGCCGATTGCGCATGGTTATAATACGTGTTATATTCTCGGTGAGGTGCGACTATGACAGGCAAAGGCAAGGCGCCGAATACCGGCAAACGAACGACGAGCTTTGACGTTGCGAGAGCCGCCGGCGTGTCCCGGAGTCTCGTGTCCGCCGTCATCAACGGTACGCCGGGCATCGGCGTCGGTCCCGAGACGAGAGCAAAGGTACTGAAGGCGATCAAGGAACTGAACTACCAGGTCGACGCGCAGGCGCGGGCGATGAAAACCGGGCTCAGCAGGTGCGTGGCCGCATTCGGAGACATGAAAAACCCGCTGTTCCTGCAGCTGCTCGAGGGCATGCAGAAGGCTTGCGCGGAGCGCGGCTATCACGTGCTCATCAGCGGCCAGAGCGAGGACGACCAGGACAGGCTCGACATGCTCGATTTGTACCGCCAGCGCCGGATCGACGGCATCGTCACGCTCGACGATACGGATTACGAGAGCGCGGCGTGGATCGAACGCGTCCGGGAGTCGGGCGTCCCTTACGTATCCGTCGAAGGCTATGCCGGGATGGAGGGCGTCGCTTCCGTGCTCGCCGACTACCGCGACAGCATTCGCGAGGCGCTGGATTACATGGGCGGCACGGCGGACCGTTACCCCGTATATCTCGAAGCCTACGAAGACCGGCCCGAACGGAATTGGGCGGAACGCGACCGCAAGGCCGCTTACGAAGCCTGGTGCGGCGCTAGAGGCTGGACGCCGGTCGTTCGTCGATTTTTCCTGGATGATGAGGCGTGGCTCGGCGAGTATTTGGACGAAATGACTGCGGACGGCGGAAGCCTGCCGCCGATGCTGATCAATTGGTCGGTGGGCGCCGTGCCATTATACAGAGCGGCGTGGCAGCGCGGCATTCGGATCGGGGACGAGCTTGTCCTCATGGCCGGGGACAACACCCGCAGGAGCAACGCGTACATGAGTCCTTCACTAACATCCGTGGAGATTCCTTATGCCGCGATGGGGGAAGAGGCGGTGCGCTTGCTGCTGGAGCCTTCGCAAGGCGAGCGCGCGTCCAAGCGCTGGCTGCGGGCGTCGATTCGTCCCGGAGACAGTGCTCCAAGGGGCTCGGGCGGTTAGCGCCGCTTTCTTTGAATGATTATAACACGTGACATAACTTTTGAGGGAGGCCTGCATTTATGTTTTGGATCGTGGAGAAGCTTCAGAAAAGAATCGAGGAATTAGCCGCTTACCGCTATCGTCATGCGCTGGCGCTGGACGAATGGGAGATGCAGGAGGACGAGGCGGGCGCGAACGGCGTGCACCGGCCGCCGGAGACGACGAGCGAGCTTCGGATGCGCAAGGGAGACCGTTGGGTCGGATACGACCGCTATGTATGGCTGCGACGTACGGTCCGTATACCCGGAGAATGGAAGGACAACGAGGTCGTCGGTTTGTTCGACTTCGGCCTGACCGGACCGGGCAACAACTCGGCCTTCGAGTCGCTGCTTTATTTGAACGGCCGTCCTTTTCAAGGCGTCGATACGAACCACCAGGAGGTCTTCCTTCCGGCGGAGCTCGCCGGCAGCGAGATCGAGCTCGTCTTCAGGCTGTGGTCGGGACTCGAAGGCGGCGGGGGGCCGCGCGATCAGGAGCATCAGTTCAAGCGCGCCGAGCTCGCCGTGCTGGACGCGGCGGCCGACGATCTGTACTTCACGGGGCGCGCGGCGCTGGAGACGGCCAAGATTCTGGAGGAATCCAATCCGTCCAAGCACGACCTGTTGACGGCTGCGGACAGGGCTTTTCTGCTCGTCGATTGGTCGCGCCCGGGCTCGGACGACTTTTATGCCTCGGTTGAGCTGGCGGCGAACGCGCTTCGCACGGCCGTATCCGAGCTGGACAAGAACCACCCTGTAACCATACGCGCGATCGGACACACCCATATCGACGTCGCCTGGTTGTGGCAGCTCAAGCATACGCGGGAGAAGTCGGCCCGTTCCTTTTCCACGGTGCTGAGGCTGATGGAGAAATATCCGGAATACGTCTTCCTCCAGACGCAGCCCCAGCTGTATGCCTACCTTAAAAAGGATTATCCGGAGATCTACGAGCAAATTCGCGAGCGGATCAAGGAAGGACGCTGGGAAGCCGGCGGCGCCATGTGGCTCGAGGCGGACTGCAACCTGACGAGCGGCGAGTCGCTCGTGCGTCAGATTTTGCACGGCACGCGGTTTTTCCGCGACGAGTTCGGCGTCGAATGCGACTATCTGTGGCTGCCGGACGTGTTCGGATACAGCTGGGCGCTGCCGCAGATTTTGCGCAAGTCCGGCATCAAGACGTTTATGACGACCAAGATCAGCTGGAGCCAGTACAACCGGATGCCGCACGACACGTTCAAGTGGCGGGGCATCGACGGCTCGGAGGTGCTGACGCACTTTATCACGACGCCCGAGGTCGCGGAAGCGAACGTCTGGTGGTACACCTACAACGGCTTGATCGAACCGTTCTCCGTCAAGGGAATCTGGGACACGTACCGCGACAAGGATATCAATCGCGAGCTGCTGTTGTCTTACGGCTACGGGGACGGAGGCGGCGGCGTGAACCGGCATATGTTGGAGATGCGGCGTCGGCTCGATGAGATGCCCGGCTTGCCCAAGATCGTGCCGGGGCGGGCGGAGGACTTTTTCCACAAGCTGCACGAAACGGTAGACGGCACGGACCGGTACGTCCATACGTGGGACGGGGAGCTGTACCTGGAGTACCACCGCGGGACGTACACGAGCCAAGCCTACAATAAAAGAATGAACCGCAAGCTCGAGATGATGTACCGCGAAGCGGAATGGCTGCATTCGTTAAGCGCGGCTGCGGGCGGCGGCGATTGGTCGGCGTATCCTGCGGAGCGGCTGCACGAGGGCTGGACGACAATCTTGCGCAACCAGTTTCACGATATTATCCCCGGTTCGTCCATCGGCGCCGTTTATGCGGATGCCAGGATCGAGTATGCCGAAGCGGAACGCTTAGGCAAGGAAGCGATTCAGGCTGCGACCGAGCGGCTGGCCGGGCAGTCGGACGGCACTGTAGTCAGCGTATACAACGGCGCCGCGTTCGACCGGACCGAGCTGATCGAGGTCCCGACGCCGGCGGGTGCAGGAACGAAGGGGGCGTGGCTGACCGAGGACGGCCAGCCGCTACGGTCGGAATACACCGGCAGCGAATGGCTCGTGCTGGCGGAGAACGTGCCGGCGACGGGCGCGGCGACGCTGCGCTACGATCCGTCCGCGGAGGAGCCTGCTGCGGCAAAGGCGTTCGAGTGGGCGGACGGCGTGCTCCGGACGCCTCATTATGAGCTGGCGTTCGACGAGGCCGGCCGGCTGGTCCGTCTGTACGACCGCGGGCTGTCGCGCGAGGTGCTGCCTGAGAGAGCTCGCGCCAACGAGCTGCAAGTTTTCGAGGATAAGCCGAAAATGTTCGAAGCGTGGGACATCGACTTGTTCTACCAGGAGAAGCAGCGCGAAGTGACCGATCTGCGCAAGCTCGAGCTCGTCGAATGCGGCGCGCTGCGCGCGGTTCTGAGATTCGAATGGGCGTACGGGGCGTCCGTTATCGAGCAGCGCCTGATCGTTTATGCGGAGGACCGGCGCATCGACTTCGTCACGCGCGCGGACTGGCGTGAGCGCCAGCAGCTGCTGAAGGTGGCGTTCCCGGTCGAGGTTCGCGCGACGGAGGCGACCTACGACATCCAATTCGGCAACGTCAAGCGTCCTACGCACTGGAACACGAGCTGGGACCACGCCCGGTTCGAGACCGTCGGTCATCAGTGGGTCGATCTGTCCGAGCACGGTTACGGCGTGAGCTTGCTCAACGACTGCAAGTACGGCCATGACATCAAAGACAACGTCATCCGGCTGTCGCTCATCAAATCCGCGATCGATCCCGATCCGAATGCCGACCAGGGGGAGCATCTGTTCACTTATTCGCTGTATCCGCACGCGGGAGACTGGACGGCCGGCGGAACGGCGACAGCGGCATGGGCGCTCAACAATCCGCTGCTGGCGGTCCCGGGCGGGAGCGCGTTCGCGGGCAAGTCGCTGCTGCGAACGGACGGGGCGCACATCGCCTTCGACGCGATCAAAAGAGCGGTGGACGAGGACGCGCTCGTCGTCAGGCTGCACGAATATGCGGGCGGGCGCGCCGTTACGACGCTAACGTTAGGCTGCGAGATCGCTTCGTGGCAGGAATGCGATCTGCTGGAGCGCCCGATCGGCGAGCTCCGGAGCGGCGGAGAGCCGCTGCAGTTTGCGCTGGCGCCTTACGAGATCAAGACGTTTTTGATTCGGCTGCGGTAAAGAAGTTCGCGATCAAAAGTATCTGTCGATCGATTCGCTCCTAGACCCATCGCCTGCAGTAGGAGAGGCGATGGACTTGGGAGCGCTCGAGTTGGTCGCATCGCCTGCAGTAGGAGAGGCGATGGACTTGGGAGCGCTCGAGTTGGTCGCATCGCCTGCAGTAGGAGAGGCGATGGACTTGGGAGCGCTCGATTCGGTCGCATCGCCTGCAGTAGGAGAGGCGATGGACTTGGGAGCGCTCGAGTTGGTCGCATCGCCTGCAGTAGGAGAGGCGATGTACTTGAGAGCGCTCGATTCGGTCGCATCGCCTGCAGTAGGAGAGGCGATGTACTTGAGAGCGCCAGAGTTGGTCGCATCGCCTGCACTAGGAGAGGCGATGTACTTGGGAGCGCCAGAGTTGGTCGCATCGCCTGCACTAGGAGAGGCGATGGATTTGGGAGCGCTCGATTCGGTCGCATCGCCTGCACTAGGAGAGGCGATGGGCTTGGGAGCACTCGATTCGGTCGCATCGCCTGCAGTAGGAGAGGCGATGTACTTGGGAGCGCCAGAGTTGGTCGCATCGCCTGCAGTAGGAGAGGCGATGTACTTGAGAGCGCTCGAGTTGGTCGCATCGCCTGCAGTAGGAGAGGCGATGTACATGGGAGCGCTCGATTCGGTCGCATCGCCTGCACTAGGAGAGGCGAAGGGCTTTGTGGCGCGGGGAACCCAGGCCTGCAACCTTTTGTCGCGCGGGCCGGAAGCAACGATATAGACCGCAGAGACAGCGCTTCGGGGCGATAGTGCCTACGAAGCGCTTTTTTTGGCATCCGACCGCTAGCTTGTACATAATTCCAAGGCTGTAGTGGCATACCATATTTCGCAAGCCTGATTTGTCGGTATGTCGATTAACGGATATAATATGAAGAATGTTGACGAATTAGGCTAAAATTCGACAAAGTTTTTATTTTAAAACCCCTTGCTAATCCGAGTAAACCGATGTACTATGATAAAACTGTTACAAAAACAGATACAGAGATACCGTGGAGGGTGAACCTATGCTTAACCGCAACAAAAAACGCTTTACAGGCGTCATCGTTCTTGCGCTGCTCACCATGCTCGCAAGCGCGTGCTCCGGCAACAACAACGCGAACACCGCGTCTCCCGGCGCTTCGGCGACGGCCTCCGCTTCGGCATCCGGCTCGCAGCCGGCGGCCGGCGGCGAAGCCAAAGACGGCGGCAATCTGATCGTTGCGGTCGCATCGGATCCGGTCGTGCTGAACCCGAACTACGCGGGCGATCGCGTCAGCCTGACGATCGACCAAGCGCTTTACGCACCGCTGTTCCAGGTGAACAACGGTAAGAAGACGTTCTACCTGGCCGACAGCCTCGACCTATCTGAGGACAAGCTTACCTACACGCTCAAGCTGAAGAGCGGGCTTACCTGGCATGACGGTCAGCCGCTGACCGCCGACGACGTCGTGTTTACGATCGAGAAGATCCTCGACGAGTCCCAGAACAGCTTCTTGCGCGGCAACTTCATCATCGGAGGCAAGCCGGTCCAAGCGGTGAAGGTCGACGACACGACGGTCCAGCTCAAGCTGCCGCAAGTCGCGCCGGGCTTTGAAGCGACGCTCGTGCAGGTATTCCCGATTCCGAAGCATATTTTCGAAAACGAAGCGAACATCGAGAAAAGCGACAAGAACAAAACGCCCGTCGGTTCCGGCGCGTTCAAGTTCAAAGAATACAAGACCGGCGAATACTTGACGCTCGAGCGCTTCGACGGCTATTTCGGCGGCAAGCCGCATCTCGATTCGATCACGTACCGGATCGCGAAGGATACGAACGCTGCGAACCTGGCGCTGCAAAACGGCGAGCTCAACGTTAAATACCTCGATCCGCAGGACGTGTCCACGATCGAAGCGACGGGCAACTTCGACATTCTTCCTTACAGCGAAGGCCGTTTGGCTTACATGATGTTCAATCACAACAGCGCAACGGGCGCCCTGAAGAAGAAGGAAGTCCGCGAAGCGATCGGCTATGCGCTGAACCGCGAAGAGCTGATCCAGGTCGCGTACGCTTCCGCCGATTACGCCGATCCGGCTCATTCGTTCCTGACGCCTGACGTGCTGTACCAGACGAACGACGTACCGACCTACGACAATGACATCGCCAAAGCGAAGGAGCTGCTGCAGACGGCCGGCGTGAGCAACCTGAAGCTGCGCTTCATCGTGCAAAGCGGTAACAAGGTGCAGGAAGCGGTCTCTCTGTACGTGCAGCAAAAGCTGAAGGACGTCGGCATCACGGTCGAGCTCAGCAGCATGGATGCCTCGGCATTCGTCGCGAAGTTCACCGATCCGAAGGCTACGGACTTCGATCTCGTGGTCTCCGGCTACATCATGGGCTTCGACCCGGATGCGTACAGCATGCTGTTCACGTCCGACGGATCGTCCAACTACTCGCACTATAGCAATCCGGAGGTCGACGCTTTGTTCAAGCAAGGCGCGGGCGAAGGCGACGCAGCGAAGCGCGAGGAGATCTACAAGAACGCCCAGAAGATCGTCGCGGAAGACGCGGCCATCTATCCGATCGCTTATACCAAGACGATCGTCGCCGTCGACAAGCGTTACGGCGGTCTTGACGAAGCCGTGCTGAAGCCGGTGGTCATCTTTGAAGACCCGTCCAAGCTTTACCTTAAATAAGCGCTGTTGAATACCGGGCGTTCAAGAAAATAAGCTGGTTCGCCAGCTTATTTTTTTGTACGTCCATCCCGGGGAGCGTACCGAATGAGACAACTCTTAATTAGAAGGCTCTTGCAGACGATACCGCTGCTGATATTCGTCTCGATCGTCTGCTTCGCGATGATCAAGCTGGCGCCGGGCGACCCGGTGCTGTCGTTCGTCACGCCGAACATGCATGCCGAGGACATCGAGCGCATCCGTCACAATCTCGGCTTGGATAAGCCGGCCTATATCCAGTACTTTTTGTGGATCAAGGAAGCCGTGACCGGCAATCTCGGCTACTCGCTCGTCAACCATCAGCCTGTGATGGAGCAGATTCTGGACCGCTTGCCCGCCACCGCGGGGCTGATGGGCGCCGCGCTTGCGCTCGCCGTGCTGCTGGCGATCCCGCTCGGTCTGCTGGCCGGCGCGAATCGCGGCCGCTGGATCGACAAGCTCGTCAACCTCGTCGCCTACGTCGGAATTTCGGTTCCGCTGTTCTGGCTCGCCATTTTGCTGATTTACTATTTTTCCATCCATCTGCACTGGCTCCCCAGCATGGGCATGCGCACGATCGGCGTGGACAGCGCGCTCGACGTACTGAAGCACGGCATTATGCCATGCATCGTGCTGGCGTTCAGCTTCCTGGCGATCTACGTCCGGTATATCCGGTCCAGCACGATCGGGCAGCTGCGCGAGGATTATGTGCAGATTCAATACGCGTTCGGCTCGACCAAGCGCATCGTGCTCCTGCGTCACGTGATGAAGCACGTGCTGCTGCCGATCATCACGCTGCTCGGCATGTCGATGGGCGAGCTGGTCGCCGGCGCTATCGTGACGGAGACGGTGTTCTCCTGGCCGGGCATCGGCTCGCTTGGCATGACGGCGGTCCGGGGCATGGATTATCCGGTCATCATGGGCATCACGCTGTTCTCCTCCATCATGCTCATCCTGGGCAATCTGGCCGCGGATCTGCTGTACGGCGTAGCGGACCCGAGAATCAATTCAAAGAGGTGAACACATGAACCGGAGCAAATGGCGAAGCGTCGCGGACGAGCTGCGGTCGAGCGTATTCGGAATCGCAGGCATCGTTATTCTCATCCTATTCACGATTGCGGCCGCGCTGGCCTTTCTGTCCCCGCACGATCCGAACGCGCTGAACGCGCTCGAGCGCCTAAAGCCGCCAAGCGGGGCGCATTGGTTCGGGACGGACGACTACGGGCGCGATTACTTTACAAGAGCGCTGTACGGCGGCCGCGTCTCGCTTACGGTCGGCTTCGCGTCGATGATCCTCGCGACGGGAATCGGCGTTGTCGTCGGCGTCGTGAGCGGCTATTTCGGCGGCTGGATCGATAACCTGCTCATGCGGCTCGTCGAAGTCGTCATGTCGATCCCTTCCTTTCTCATCCTGCTGCTGTTGAGCGTGTTCCTGAAGCCCAGCGTCGGCAATCTCATCATCATTATCTCGCTCCTCATGTGGATGAACATCGCGCGGATCGTCAGGGCGGAGACGATGTCGCTCAAGGAGCGGGAGTACGTGCTGTATGCGCGAGCGTCGGGCCAAGGCGCCTTCGGCATCGTCCGCAGACACATCCTGCCTAACCTGATGCCGATCGTCATCGTCGGGGCGACGAACAACATCGCCTCCGCGATCATGATGGAATCGTCGCTCAGCTTCCTCGGCTTCGGCGTCCAGGCGCCGAATGCAACCTGGGGCAGCATGCTGAACAACGCCCAGGGCTTGATCGGGCAGGCGCCTTACCTGGCGGTGTTCCCGGGCTTGTTCATCCTGCTCACGGTGCTCAGCTTCAACGTGCTGGGCGACATTCTGCGCGTGGGCTTCGAGCCGAAGCTAGTGAAGCGGTAGGACATTCTGATTCGCGCCCCCTCGCAGTGACGCAGCTGCTGGCAAAGTGCTTTTCGGACACACAATCCGTTATTTTGCTGAAAATGCGGTTAGCGCGTGGGTGGCGGACTACAGATCCCTTATACGTGGATTTGCGCGCGGAATTCGGTGTAATCGGGGCCAATAGCGGATCCTGGGTCCGCGGCGGACCGGATTTGGTCGTTATGGAGAGGAATAGCGGAAGCTGTGTCCGTTCGAAGTGGCGACTGAGGTTCGAAGTGGCGACTGAGGTTCGAAATGGCGACTGAGGTTCGAAATGGCGCAATATGGCAACTGAATTCGAAATGTCTCATTTAGATACAACACGGCGACACAGATGGAAGGCAGCATCACGCAATGTAAAAGGAGGGAACGGGACATGACGGAACGGCTGCTAGAAATGGAGGATCTCCGCGTGTCGTTCTACTCCCGGAGCGGGGAGAACCAGGCTGTGCGGGGCGTGAGCCTTCACGTCGACGCGGGGGAAACGGTCGGCATCGTCGGCGAGTCCGGCAGCGGAAAAAGCGTGACGGCGAAGGCGGCGCTGGGCCTCATCCGTCCGCCGGGCCGCGTCATCGGCGGCGATATCTGTTATCGCGGCGAGAGTCTGCTGGGCTGGTCGGACAGCCGCTGGCGCAAGCTTCGGGGCAATCGGATCGCGATGGTATTCCAGGATCCGATGACGGCGCTCAATCCGGTAAAAAAGATCGGCGCGCAGATGACGGAAGTTATACGCAGGCACCGCGGGCTCGGCAAAGAAGCCGCGAGGCTGGAGGCGGCAGCCAAGCTGCGCGAGGTCGGCATCGGCGAGCCCGAGCGCCGGCTCGAGCAGTATCCGCACGAGTTCAGCGGGGGCATGCGGCAGCGGGTCATGATCGCGATGGCGCTCTCCTGCGAGCCGGAGCTGCTGCTCGCCGACGAGCCGACGACGGCGCTGGACGTGACGATCCAGGCGCAGATCCTCGATCTGCTGAAGGATATCAAGGCGAAGTCGAACATGGGCATCGTGCTGATCACGCACGATCTCGGGGTCGTCGCCCAAGTGTGCACGCGTGTCGTCGTCATGTACGGCGGCATGGTGATGGAGGAAGGGACCGTGGAGGATATCTTCTACCGCCCCGGTCATCCTTACACGCAGGGGCTGCTGAAGTCGGTGCCGAAGAGCGGAGGGGGCACGCGCGAGCGGCTCGTACCGATCGAGGGCACGCCGCCGGATCTGCTGGATCCCCCGCCGGGCTGTCCGTTCATCGAGCGCTGCCCGCATGCTTTCGGCAAGTGCACGGAGCGGCCGCCGTTGTTCGAGCTCGGCGATGGCCACCGGGCGCTGTGCTGGCTGCACGATGCGGAGCATTCGGCGGCCGGAAGCGATGCGAGCGGGGCGAAGCTGGAGGCAGTAACGGCAGCAAACGATGACCGCGTCGACGGCGCCGGCGGACCAGGCGTAGCGGAGAGCGGCGTCGGCGAGAACGCGGGGAGGGATTCGGATGGATAAAGCGGCCAAAACGCTGGTGGACGTCCGGGGTCTCAAGAAGCATTTTGCCAAGGAAAAGGACGTCTGGGGCAGAACGACGCAGGTGTTAAAAGCGGTCGACGGCGTGAGCTTCGGCATTCGCAAAGGCGAGACGTTCGGCCTTGTGGGCGAGTCGGGCAGCGGCAAGTCGACGGTCGGTCGCTGCTTGCTGCGGCTGTACGATTATACCGAGGGCGAGGTTCTGTACGACGGCCAGCCGCTGTCCGCGCTGGACGACAAAGCGCTGCGGCCCTTCCGGCGGCGAATCCAGAGCATTTTCCAGGACCCGTACTCGTCGCTGAACCCGGGCATGAACGTGCTTGAGCTGGTCGGCGAGCCGATGGACATTCACGGCGTGCATACAGGCAGCGCCCGCAAGGAAGCGGTCGCGGAGCTGCTCGAGAAGGTCGGTCTCAAGCCGGAGCATCTGACCCGCTATCCGCACGAGTTCAGCGGCGGGCAGCGGCAGCGGCTGTCGATCGCAAGGGCGCTCTCGGTCCGGCCGGAATTCGTCGTCTGCGACGAGCCGATCTCGGCGCTCGACGTATCCGTGCAGGCGCAGGTCGTGAACATGCTCGAGGACCTGCAGGCCGAATTCGGCCTGACGTACCTGTTTATCGCGCACGACCTGTCGATGGTCCGCCACATCTCCGACCGGATCGGCGTCATGTACGGCGGCCGCCTTGTCGAGGTGGCGGACAGCGACGAGCTGTACGACAATCCGCTGCACCCTTACACGCAGGCGCTGCTGTCGGCGATCCCGGTCCCGGACCCGCGGGCCGCGGCCAAGCGAATCGCTTGGGACCGCGCGGCGTGGACCGGCGAAGGCGCTCCGCTGCGCGAGGTCGGACCGGGGCACTTCGCCGCGATCCCGTAATCAGCCAGGGAGCGCAAGGTATTAGGCACGGCGACTGTCGTCGGAGCGAGCGAGGAAAGCGTGGCTGCAGCGCGAATTGAGCAATCATTTCAAAGAGTTATGGTGAAGGAGCGGATGAAGCATGAGCACGACAAATCAGGCGAAGCTGTCCCAGTGGGACGCCTTGTTGGTAGAGTCGCTGAAGTCGCGGGGATGGACGAGCGAGGAGCTGATTGCGCGCGTCCGGTCGGGCGAGCTGCCGATTGACGAGAGTCCGTTTCAGTTTAAGTACGAGGCGCTCTCGGCATTTGCTGCGGAAGAGCCCGAGACGTTCGAAGCGGCAGTAACGCACGGATACCAGATCAAGTACAACACGGTGCGGGGCATTCACAGCTGGATCCGCGTCGCGCTCGGCCTTCAGCCGGAGCTCCTGCTGGAGGCAGGGGCCGAGGCGGTCCGCGCCTCGCTGAAGCCGGAGGAGAAAGAGCGTCTGGCTTCCGTCCTGTCCTTTGGCTGGCAGGTTCGCGAGGAAGAGGAGAAGTCGGCGGAGGCTTCCGGCGAAGGCCGTAGCGTCTACCTGATCGAACCGATTCAGCGATAAGTTTCATTGACAGATTATCCAGCCTTGTCCATAATGGAGACAAGAATGAACGCGGGGAAGCGCCCCGTCAGAGCCGAACACGTCATGTGTCGCTTTGACGGGGCTTTTTTGCTAAAGGGAGGATGCCTGCCATGGATAAAAAAAAGGAATGGGAAGACGCAATCAGAGAAAAGCGCGTGACGTACGACATTTATGCGGAGCTGCCGGAGGACGGACAGCGGTACGAGGTGCTCGACGGGGCGCTCGAGTTGATGTCGGGTCCGTCGCTCGTACATCAGATACTGGGAGGCAAGTTGACTTATCTCACGACTCAAAGTTGCGGCACTGATTATTTTATCCTAACAGCGCCCCTCGACGTCATTTTAAGCCCGAGAAACGTCACGCAGCCGGACGTCATCTTCATCCATCGGGGCCGTACGGACATCATGACGATGCGCGGCATCGAAGGCGCGCCCGATCTCGTCGTGGAGGTGCTGTCGCCAGGTTCCAGACATAGGGACAAGGTCCGCAAGCTGGACATCTACGGGAAGCACGGCGTGCAGGAGTACTGGATCCTCGATCCGGTGGCCCGGACGTTGGAGCGTTACGAGCAGGATGGCAGCCGCCTGACGTTGACCGATCTGTTCGAGGGAGAGGAGCGCGTCGTATCGGACAAGCTGCCGTGCATCTCGTTCGCTCTGAGCGAATTGTTCGCGGAGGAGCAGATCGGACGTTTGCTCGCGGGCGGCTGAAGCCGGGCGACACGCGTTTCGAGCCGGCAAGGTCAGCTGAACAAGACGTTTGACATGCTCATTCATGCGCTTATATATTAAGGCGGTAAAGGAATAAAGCCGGCCATCGGCTCAGAGGAGAGATCGGGCGCGTGAGCATTCAATTCAAGTGTTTTCCGGGAGGACGAAGCAAGGCGGTTACGTTCAGCTTCGACGACGGCAGAGTGCAAGACCGCAGGCTGGTCGAGATGATGAACCGATATGGTCTCAAAGGGACCTTTCACCTGAATTCCGGAAAGCTGGACCAAGAGGGGTTTATCGCTTCCGACGAGATCGCCGAACTGTTTGCCGGTCACGAGGTGTCGGCGCATTCGATCAGCCATCCGTTTCTCGACCTGCTTCCGACCGATGCGCTCGCCGGAGAGATCGCGGGGGACCGCAAGGCTTTAGAGCGATTGGCAGGCTACCCCATCCGCGGCATGAGCTATCCGTTCGGTACATACGATGACCGGGTCGTCGCGGCGCTGCCCGCGTTCGGCATTGAATACGCCCGCACGGTGAACAGTCACGGCGGCTTCGAGCTGCCTGCGGATTTTCTGCGTTGGCATCCGACCTGCCATCACAAGCAGATGGTGGAGCGCACGCAGGCTTATCTGGAATACCAGGACTACTTTGGCAGAATGTCGCTGCTTTATATTTGGGGGCATAGCTACGAGTTCGACGCGGACGATAACTGGAATCTGGTCGATGCCGTCGGAGGGCTGCTCGTCGATGCGGATGACGTTTGGAAGGCAACCAATGCCGAGATCGTCGCCTACAAGCAGGCGCTCGACCGCTTGCGCTTTACCGCCGACTGCACGATCGTGCACAATCCGTCCGCGCTCGAGGTGTGGATCCAGGCCGACGGAAAGGCCGTCCCGGTCGCTCCGGGCGAGCTGAAGCGTTTGTAGATGTAGGCATGAGTCCAAGCGGGACCCGTGGTTTGCAACACGCGGCGGAGGCAGTCCGTATCCCCTCTCGGAAAGAGCAGAGACCGCTCGGTCTCTGCTCTTTGTGCCGCAAGTACCCCGTCAAGCCGGATTCAGAATCCGGTCGTTCGAATAGACGCATACCGCATAGTAGACGAAGTACACCGCGACATACGCGCCCATCGACAGCAGGATCGGGATCGTGAAGTTCATGCCCACAAGTCCGGCAGTGAATACCTTCATGATCACGTAGCCGTGAGCGGTGCCAACCGCGAGCGGCAGGACGAAGACGAACAGCGTCTGCCAGGCGATCGTCCGCCGCAGCTCCCGGCGGCTGACGCCAAGCTTGCGAAGCACCGCGTACCGCCCGATGTCCGCGTGCGCTTCCGTCATTTGCTTGAAGTAGATCATGCTGCCCGTAGCCGCGAGGAAGACGAGCCCGAGAAATCCGACGATGAATAGAAACAGCCCCGACTCTTCCTGCGTACGCTTGTATTCCTCGTAAAACGTGCTCAGGCGCACCTCGTCGCGGCCGGCGGCCATCGCGCTTAGCCGGTCGGCGGTCGCGCCCGCCTTCTCTTGGCCTTCGACGCTATAGACCTCGAATACCGTAGGTGCTGCCGCCTTCGCGAGCTCGGCCCACGTCCCGTCGTCGACGACCACGAACAAGTCCGGGAACCGCCAGCTCAGCACGCGGCCTTCCAGCAAGGCCGCAAAGGGCAGCGCTCTTTTCCCGTCTCCGATGCGCAATTCAAGCGATTGATCGGCGTATTCCGCAAACGTCTGATCGTCCAGCATCGGCCGGATCGCCGCCGCTTCCCCCGCGGCCAGACGGACCGTCTCATGCCGTCCGAGCGCCTCGGATGCCTCGTTGTAGGCGCTGGCGGACAATACCGATACTGCCTTGCCCGGCTCGGCGTACGAGTAGTAATGTATCGGAATGTCGCGCAGGTTGGTCAGGCTCGCGTCCAACTCGATGACGGGAATCGAGAGATGCGAGACGACCGGGTGCTCCATGTCCGCGTCGATAACGCCCCGGACGCTGTCGTCGAATGCGGGATCGACGGACGTATGCTCATAGCTGAACGGGCGGCTCTCGGCGGTGCTGCGCTCCGCGAAGTAGTATTGGATGTATACGATGCTGAAAATGCCGAGGGTGATGCCGCTCAGCAGCGCGATCATCGAAAAAGTACGGACATGGCCGCGGACGCGGAACAGCAGCTGCGATACCCCGATCATGGCGGTGCCCCGGTAATAGCGGGATTTGTTCCTGCGCCAGGCTGCGAGCAGCGCCGGCACGGCCGCGCGGAACAGCAGCCAGGTGCCGAGCAGGATGCAGACCAGGGCGATGCCCATATTCAGTGCGAACTGCTCCGTGGTATGAATCTCCTGAAGCGCCGCGATGTAGCCCGCCGCGATCAGCAGCGCGGCAGCGAGCGCCGCCCATACCGAGACGCGGGGCGCGGGCTCGCCCTTTTTGTCCGCTCTGAACAGCTCGATGAGCGAGAACTTGTAGATGAGCCGATAGCTGAAGAGCGAGGTCGCCAGGACGATAAGAGCGAACACGGCGATCGTGTTCGCCGCCGCTTCGAGCGAGAGTCCGAAGCCGACGGACGTCGTCGCGTCCGTGCCAAGCAGCCGGACCAGAATCATGCCGAACAGCTTGGACAGCAGCGTGCCGAGGCCGATGCCAGCGGCCAACACGACGGCGCCCAGGATCAGATTTTCGTAGAGCAGCATTTGTCCGATCGTTTTGCGCCGAACGCCAAGCAGCGCGTACAGCCCGATTTCCTTTTTGCGGTTGCGCGTGAAGAAGGCGTTGGAGTAGCCGATGAATACGGCTGCGAACAAGGCCAGCACGACCGACGAGCCCATGAATACCGTGCGGAGGTTTTGCGAGGAAGCCATCCCGGCCTCGATGTCTTTGCTGTACTGAAGGCTGACGAACGTATAATAAATGACGACGCTGACCAGCATCGAGACAAAATAAATTGCGTAGTTCCGGGCGTTGCCTCTCATGTTTTTCTTGGCCAGATCCCATGGCGTCATGCCGAGCCTCTCCTTTCCGCGATCGCGCGCCGAATCATCCGCCGACCGGCGCGCCGCCGCCGAGTACCGACAGCACGTCCATGATTTTTTTGAAAAATAGCGGCCGCGCCTTCTCGCCTCTGCCGACCTCGGTGAAGACGCTTCCGTCCTTGATGAACAGCACGCGTGAGCAATAGCTGGCGGCGAACGGATCGTGCGTGACCATGAGGATGGTCGCGCGCTCGCGCATATTGAGCTCCTGCAGGCACTCGAGCAGGTCCGTGGCGGACTTCGAATCGAGCGCGCCGGTCGGTTCGTCGGCCAGCACGAGGCTAGGCTTCGCGACGATCGCGCGGGAGGCCGCCGTGCGCTGCTTCTGCCCGCCGGAGATCTGGTACGGGTACTTGTCCAGAATGTCCCGGATGCCGAAGCGCTCGGCGATCTCAAGCGCGCGGCGCTCGAGCTCCCCGAGGTCGGCGCGCGCCAGCGCCAGCGGCAGGACGATGTTTTCCCGGACCGTCAGCGTATCGAGCAGATTGAAGTCCTGGAAAATGAAGCCCAGCCGGTCCCTGCGGAATGCCGACATCCGAGCCTCGTCCATATTCAGAATGCTGACGCCGTCTACCTCGATCTCGCCCGAGGTCGGCTTGTCGATCGTCGACAGCAGGTTCAGCAGGGTCGACTTGCCCGAGCCGGACGGCCCCATGATGCCGACGAACTCGCCTTCCGCGACGGTCAGGTCGATATGCTGCAGCGCGGTGAACAGATTGCCTCTCGCGCCGTACGTCTTTTGCACGTTTCTCGCTTCCACGATCGTTTTCATCTTCAATACCTCCATCTCCGCCATTCAAGAGCGTCAGGCCTGCGATACTTATTGTACAGGATCCCTTATGCGTTCAACCGAACAGCCGGAGCGCCCAACCTAACAATATTGTCACATACGGCGTGTTGCGCGGGGGCGGCGGGGATGTTATGAATGACTCATGCGAAAGGCGAACGGCCTGGGGAGGCATGCGTATGAGCATGAAAATCATGATCGTGGAGGACGATCCGACGATCCGGGAGCTGATCGCCGAAGCGCTCGGCAAGTGGGGCTTCGAGACCTGTCTCGCGGAAGACTTCGGCGAGGTACTGGCGGCATTCGTCCGGGAGTCGCCGCATCTGGTGCTGATGGACATCAACCTGCCCTCGTTCGACGGCTTCTACTGGTGCGGCCGGATCCGGGAGCTTTCGAAGGTGCCCATCCTGTTCCTCTCCTCGCGGGACACGCCGATGGACATGGTCATGTCCATGAATATGGGCGGGGACGATTTCGTTCAGAAACCGTTTCATATGGACGTGCTCGTAGCCAAGATCCAAGCCCTGCTAAGGCGGACGTATACCTATCTCGATGCGCCCGCCAGCGTCATCGAGCACGACGGCGTCGTGCTCGACCTCAAGGACGGGACGGTCGTGCGGGGCGACAGCCGGGCGGAGCTGACCAAGACCGAATTCGCGATCTTGAGCCTCCTCATGCGGAACAAAGGCGCCATCGTCGGCCGCACGAAGATCATGCGCGCGCTCTGGGAGGACGAGAGCTTCGTGGACGAGAATACGCTGACCGTCAACATCGGACGGCTGCGGCGGAAGCTGGCGGAGCTGGGCCGTGAGGATTTCATCGCGACTCGCAAAGGACAGGGGTACATCGTGCCATGACATTCGCCGATTATGCCAGAGACAAAGCGCCGTTTTTTGCGTTCGCGGCAGGCCTGACTGCATTCGTCGCCCTGATGATGGCGGTCAGCGGCGTCGATTCGGGCACCGTCCTGTATACAGCTTCCGCTTGCATCGTTTTTACGATCATATATGCATGCGCGGGCTATATGCACCGAAGAGGGTTTTACCGGGAGATTGAGCTGAGCATGGACGCCAGGGACGTCAAGGTCGACCATCTGCCGAAGCCGCTGACGCGGGGACAAGCCCGGTTGCTGGCCTTCTCTCGGCGTCGTCAGGAGGAGCACGAGGCACGGCTGAGCAGTCTGCGTGCCGAGATTCGCGAGCATCAGGACTTCGTCATGTCCTGGATTCACGAGGTGAAGCTGCCGATCGCCGCCATTCGGCTGCTTCTTGAGCGGGAGGAGGCGCTGCCCGAGCCGCTTGCGGACAAGCTGGAGGACGAGATCGCCAAGATCGACAGCTACGTGGAGCAGGCTTTGTATTTCTCGCGCATCGATTCCTTCTCCAAAGACTACTTTATCTCCGAACTGCCGCTGCAGACGGTCGTTAAGGCGAGCGTGCGAAAATACGCCAAGCTGTTCATCAACAAACGGATCGCCTTCGAGATTCAGGAGGGGGAGCTTCGTGCGCACAGCGACGGCAAGTGGCTCGCCTTCATCGTCGAGCAGATCATGGCCAACGCGCTCAAGTATACGCCGGAGCAGGGCCGGATCTCGGCTGGCTGGGAAGAGGACGCGGCGGAGAAGCGGCTGTGGATCGAGGACGACGGTATCGGGATTCCGCCGGAGGAGCTGGGCCGCGTCTTCGAGAAAGGCTTCACGGGGACGAACGGCCGCAGTCATGCCAAGTCCACGGGTCTCGGCCTCTACCTGGCGCGGCAGATGGCGCACAAGCTCGGGCACCGGCTGTCCGTGAGCTCGGAGCCGGAAGCAGGCACGAGGCTTACGATTCATTTCCCGAAATTCAGATCGTACATGGACGTCGGTCGGCTCTGAGACAAGCCTGCCCTTGCGCAAGAACGCGAATAGGCGTTTACTAGGTGAGGAAGTGCATGCATCTAGAGGAGGAGGAGCGGCACCGTGAACGAACATACCGATATTGTCGCATTCGTGAAGCAAGGGGCGGAGTCGAGAGGCATTCGTCTGACCGAGGTGGCCTTTCCGGACGAGATCGTCCTGGCGCCGGGCGCGGCCGCGCGGTTGCCGGTCTACTTGAAGGAAAAGGGCCATCGTCGCGCGCTGCTGGTCGGCGACCCGATCACGATGGCAGCGGCGAACGGCGACGGGCTGGCCGAGGCGCTCCGCGGGCTGGGGATCGTCGCCGAGGCGACGCTCGTAAAGCCGAACGCAGCGGGAGACGTCGTAGCGGACGAAGCGTCGATCGTGCAAACGCTGCTGGACATCCAGAAGCGCGGAGCGGACGTCGCCGTAGCGGTAGGCGCGGGCACGCTGCACGACATCACGCGCTATGCCGCATACGCGTCGGGCCTGCCGTTCGTCTCGATGCCGACGGCGCCGTCGGTCGACGGCTTCACCTCGAAGGGCGCGCCGCTGCTCATTCGCGGCGACAAGATCACCGTCCCGGCGATCGGCCCTTCGGCGATTTTCGCGGATACGGATATTCTGGCGCTGGCGCCTGGCGCGATGGTCGCGGCCGGCTTCGGAGACATGCTCGGGAAGTACACGTCTTTATTCGACTGGAAAGTCGGACATACGATCGGCGGCGAGGACTACGATCCGTATGTCGCCGAGCTAACCGCCATGGCGCTGGAAGAATGCGTCGCGAACGCCGAGGCGATCGGCGGCCGGACGCCGGCGGGCATCGAGACGCTGACGCGCGCGCTGATCGTGTCGGGACTCGCGATGCTCATTTTCGGTCAGTCCCATTCGGCCTCGGGCGCCGAGCATCATCTATCGCATTATTGGGAAATGGAGCTGCTGCGGACGGGGCGGCGGCAGGTGCTCCACGGAGCCAAGGTCGGCGCGGCATGCGCCGTTATCGCCGAGCATTACCGCATCCGGCTGGGACAAGCGGCGGAGCCGCAGGCTTCGGGTTCTGCTGCTGCGCTTGCCCTGCGGCTGGGCGACAGGCTGCCGGAGATTGCCGGCTGGCTCGGCGAGCTCCCCGATGCGGCGCGCATCCGGGAGCTGCTGCGAATCGCGGGCGGGCCCGCGTTGCCCGAGGCGCTCGGCATCGGCGACGAGCTGGTAGCGCGATCGCTGCGCGAAGCGGACGAGATCCGCCCGAGCCGCAAGACGCTGCTGCGTCTCATCAACGGCAGAACCTGAAAAGCCTGCTCCGCTGCCGCAAGCCGGCGGCGGAGCCGTTTTTTAGAGTCGCCAAGCCTAAAGAAGTCTCCACTGAGACCACTTCGCCCCGCCGAACAGCCATCGCTCCGCGAGAAGTCCCACGCAAGACCACTTCGCCGCGCCGACCAGCCGCCGCTCCGCGAGAAGTCCCAACCGAGACCACTTCGCCCCGCCGAACAGCCATCGCTCCGCAAGAAGTCCCAACCGAGACTTCTTCCCCCCGCTCGCGGTCCCCCCAACTAATCCCTCACTCTCCCCAAATACGCCCGAATGTATTGCCGGGGCGATACCCCTTCCGCTTGCTTGAACGCCTTGCTGAACGCGTACACGCTCCCGTACCCGACCTCCTCCGCGATCGAGGTCAGCGAACGCCGCCCGTAGATCATGAAGCCCTTCGCCTTCTCGATCCGCTGCCGGATCTGGTATTGCTGCGGAGACAAACCAAACTTTTCCTTAAACAACCGCGAGAAGTGGAACACGCTCAAGCAGGCCAGCTTGGACAGCTCCTCTAGACTTACCGTCCGGTTGTAATGCTCGACAATGAAGGTCACGGCCTGCTCCAGCGTTTTCTCGTGCAAGCTTAGGTGTGCCTTGTGCTGCGCTTCCAGCCCGGTCAGCAGGAGGTGAAGAATGTGCAGGACGAGCGATTTTTGCAAGATGATAAACGCTTCGTCTCTCCGGTCATAGGCATGGATCAGCTTCATCAGCAGCCGATGGACCTCCCCATGACCGCCGATGCGAATGATATCGGGCATGCCCAGCACGCTGCCCAGGTGATCGGGGCGAATGAGCCGTACTTCAGCCTCGGAGCACTCTGCGCGTGTCTTGAAGTTGACGGGCACATCCGCGAACGATGCATCGTCCATGACGTCGAAGTGGATATGCGGCATCCAGCATTCGCCCGAAGAGCCGACAAATTCGTGCTCGACGCCAGGCTTTAGCAGCAGAATGTCGCCGGGGACGAGCGTGTGCATCCGATTCCCGATTCGAAGACGCAGCTCGCCTTTTTCTAAATAAAGCAATTCGTAGTCGAAAATAATGCGCGGCTTGAGCTTCATGCCGACAGCGCGATGGTTCCAGGCCCGGCGTACGTTGGGGGACATCTGTCTCAGCAGCTCGCGCACGGTGTCGGATGCCGCAGTCATGTTCAGCCCTCCTCGATAAAAGAGCAAGATCGGTTAAATAATCACAATTCGCAATAAGGAACATTTCCCGTTCGTTTGCTAAAATCATTGCTGAAATCGCTATCACATTTAGCAATTTTAATTATAATCCCGCACGTCGATCCAAGCTACGGCATACGCGTGTCGATGGAGAAGGAGCTGGCTGAATTGAGCGGATTTAACGGACTGAACCTGGGGCTCGGCAATCTGGCGAGGCTGTCGGACGCCAAGACGAGATCGATCAGCGCCGAGAACTATACGGGCGGCAAAGGACAGGGAGCCATGGCGACGGAAGGGACGGGCGCAAATTGCGCGCGTGAGCTCGGCGTCGGCTGGAAGGTGTCGCCATCCGTCGAGATCGAGCCGAATGCGACCTTCGTCATGGGCGAGATCGAAGGTCCGGGAGCCATCCAGCATATATGGATGACGAGCGCGCCGCATCAGTGGCGAAACCTGATTTTGCGCTTTTACTGGGACGGCGAAGAGGCGCCTTCCGTCGAGGTGCCGATGTGCGACTTCTTCTGCAACGGGTGGCAGGAGCGCGCGGACGTCAATTCGCTGCCGATCGCCGTCAATCCGGCGGGCGGCTTCAACAGCTACTGGCAAATGCCCTTTCGACGATCCGCGCGCATCACGATGGAAAACCGCAATCCGGACAAAACCGTGCTCTATTACCAGATTGACTATACGCTCACCGAGGTGCCGGACGACGCGGCATACTTCCATGCGCAGTGGCGGCGCAGCAGCCCGGTCGCTTACAAGGACGTACACACGATTCTGGACGGGGTTCGCGGCAAAGGCCATTACGTCGGCGTCTATCTGGCTTGGCAGGTAAACAATACGGGCTGGTGGGGCGAAGGCGAGATCAAGTTCTACATGGATGGGGACAAAGAACATCCGACGATCTGCGGCACGGGGACCGAGGATTACTTTGGCGGCGCATGGAATTGGGAGCAGCCGCAGGGCACGTATCGGACCTATTCGACCGCTTATCTGGGCATGCATCAGGCTATTAAGCCTGACGGCTTGTACCGCAGTCAGCAGCGCTTCGGCATGTATCGCTGGCATGTGATGGACCCGATCCGCTTCGACAGCGACTTGCGGGTGACGATCCAGGACCTGGGCTGGCGTTCGGGCGGCCGATATTTGCCGCAGCAGAGCGACATCGCGTCGACGGCTTTCTGGTACCAGTCCGAGCCGCACGCGCCGCACCCGACGCTGCCGGACAACGATGCGAGGGAAGTCATTTAGCAAAGTGAGGGAAGCGCATCGGGACGGGGGACGGATTATCTCTCTATTTTAGGCGCGGCCGGGCTCGGTTACGCGAGGACCCGCATGCGGTGGTGTGGCTTGAAATAAGGATGTGCCAAAGTCTTATTCGCGTGAGATCGGTAGCTGCCAGCGGAATAGCGGTATACGGTCGTCTTACCCGATCAATCTAAAAAGAGCGACACGCCGTCCGGCCGGGGAAATAGCCGGTGGACGGTGTGCCGCTCTTTTTGCTACAGCGCCGGCGCCGCTCCGCCGTCGATGTTGACCGACGTGCCCGACACGTAGGAGGCTGCGCCGGATACGAGAAACGCAATCACGCGCGCAGCCTCATCAGTATCGCCGATCCGGCCGAGCGGAATGCCGTGCTTCGGATCGCGCGCATACTGCTCCCAAGGCACCTCCGGCGCTTCGCGCTGCCACTTGGCCTCGATCTGGCTGCTGCGGATGAGCCCGATGCAGACGGTGTTCACGCGGATGCCGTCCGCAGCCAGATCGCGGCTCAGCGCCTTGGTCAACGCGAGACCCGCGGCGCGGCTGACCGAGGTCGGCAGCGAGGAAGCGCCCGGCGTCTTGGCAAAAGCGGCCGTGACGTTGACGATGGCGCCCGCGCCGCTGCGCTTCAAGTACGGCAGCGCCGACTGCGTGAAGCGGATTGCGCCGAACAGCTTCAGGTCCAGGTCGTCGCGCCAGACGGCAGGCTCGACCTTCTCGAATGACGCCGCGTTCGACGTGCCGGCGTTATTGACCAGAATATCGATGCCGCCAAAGCGTTCCGCCGTCTTGACCACCGCATATTCCACGTCGCTGTCGCTCGTTACGTCGGCGACGATCGCCAGCGGCTCATGCCCCGTTTTTTCCTTGATGAGCGCTTCCGCCTTTTCCAGCTCGTCCGCCCCGCGGGCGACGATGACGACGTTCGCGCCTTCCTCCGCCAGCAGCAGGGCCGTATGGAGTCCGATCCCCTTGCTCCCGCCCGTAATAATCGCGGTCTTGCCTCGCAGTCCCAGATCCATCGCTTGTACCTCCTCGTCAGCTATGCTTGCGCTTGCGCCGCAGCGCCGTCCGACTTCTGGTCGAGCGCCGTCCGCAGCACCTTTTCCACCTTGGACAAATGCAGCCCGATCCGCTCGGAAGCTTGGCCTGCGTCACGCGCCTCGATCGCCTCGTAAATACCGCGGTGCTCCTCCAGCAGCCTGGAAGCCTCGGCCTGTTCCTGATAGAACCATAGTTCCCGCGTCCGGCCGATCGTCTCGGACAGCCGCTGCGAGATCGAATCCATCAGCTGGTTCAGCACGGGATTGCCCGAGGCCTCCGCGATTGCTTGATGAAACGCGAGGTCGGCGCGTTCCCCGCCTTCCGCATCGTCCTCCCGGAGCGCCCGCTCCATCGTCGCCAAGATCTCTCGCAGCTTCGCAAGATCGTCTTCGCTCCGTTTCAAGGCAGCCAGCTCGGCCGTCCCGCGCTCGAGTATTTTGCGGACCTCCAATATCTCCATCACCGCCTCCGCACCCTGAGACAGGTCGAAGAGAGAGCCCGTTCCCTCGCCGGGAAGCGACTTCGCCACATAGGTCCCGCCGCCGTGCCGCACGTCCAGCCAGCCCATCGCCTTAAGCGCGCTGATCGCCTCGCGGATAGTGGAGCGGCCTACGCCGTAGGCTTCGGCAAGCTTTTCAAGAGAAGGCAGCTTCTGTCCGGGCACGAGCTCTCCGCGTTCCAACTGCTGACGAATATGGCGCGAGACGATTTCATGTCCTTTTTGCGTCTCGATCTTGGTCGGTCGCATGTCCAGCGCTCCTTGCGTCTTCGATATCGTCGGACGGCGCATAAGGCCGTTGATATGTATTAGCATAAATGATATATCGCGAAAAGTCTTGGCACAAGAGAGAGCGTCAGCGAATACCGAAGAGTGGGAGGAAGGTCGGCAGCCTCTGCGGAGCGTCTTCGACCGCATCGAAGATACGGTCAGCGGGAGGCGCAAGGAAGAAGCCGCGGCTACCCGCCGCGGCTCCCTACGGACTACTATTTCTTCTTTTCGTCGGCGGATTTGTGGTTCGTAAACGTCTCTTCGACCGAATCGACCATTTCTTTCACCGCATCGTTCACCATGTCCGTCGCCATCAAGTCGTCCTTGCCTGGCGGCGTAGGGGACGAGGCTTCAGTATAGGATTCAACGTCTCCGTCCTTGCGAATCATGGGAATCCCTCCTTTAGCTTCATAATTATGATTACCCAGACCGGGCGCCCCATACCCATCCGACACTCGTCGCAGAAAAGCCGCAGAAAAAGGGATTTACGAAAAGTGAACAAACCGTTACAATAAAAGTCATCAGATGACCTGAACAATTAGGGGTGAAACGTAACATGGCGGAAAAGGCGTATGCGTCCAAACTGCGTGCCATTGTCGGCGATCGTTACTATAGAGAGGATATGGAGGCTCGCGTCGCGCATTCTTACGACGGGACGCCGATGCTGCAGGCGCTTCCCGACGGCGTCGTCTATCCGGCTTCGACCGCCGAAGTAGCGGCTGTCATGAAGATTCTGGCCGAGCACCGCGTGCCGCTGGTGAGCAGGGGCTCCGGATCGAATCTGTGCGGAGGTACGGTTCCGCTTGAGGGCGGCATCGTCATGGTCCTGCACCGCATGAACCGCATTATCGAGGTCGACCTCGAAAATTTGACGGCGACCGTTCAGCCGGGCCTTATCACGGCTGAGTTCATCGCGCATATCGAGTCGCTCGGCCTGTTCTATCCGCCGGATCCTAGCAGCATGCGCATCTCGACGATCGGCGGCAACATCGCGGAGTGCTCAGGCGGCTTGCGAGGTCTTAAGTACGGCACGACCAAGGATTATGTCATCGGCCTGGAAGCCGTGCTCGCGAGCGGAGAGATCATCCGCACGGGCGGCAAGCTGATGAAGGACGTGGCCGGCTACGATCTGACCAAGCTGCTGGTCGGCTCGGAGGGCACGCTCGCCATCATCACCGAAGCGACGCTGAAGCTCGTTCCGCCGCCGCGCGCCAAGAAGACGATGCTCGCGATGTACCGCGACCTGTATGGCGCGGCGCGCACCGTATCGCGCATTATCGAGGCGCGGATCATTCCGGCTACGCTCGAGTTCATGGACAATCCGACGATCCGCGTCGTCGACGACTTCGCGAAGCTCGGGCTGCCGCTCGACATGGAGGCGATCCTCCTCATCGAGCAGGACGGCGATCCCGAGGCGGTGGAGAGGGATATCGCCCTGATCGAGGAGATCTGCATCGCGGAGCGCGCCGACCGGGTACAGGTCGCCGCCGACCGCGAGGAGGCGGAGCGGCTGCTGACCGCAAGGCGGAGCGCGTTCACCGCGCTCGCGCGGCTGCGTCCGACGACGATCCTCGAGGACGCGACCGTGCCTCGCTCGAAGATCGCGGACATGGTGCTGCGCATCAACGAGATCGCGCGCAAGTACAACGTCACGATCGCGACGTTCGGCCACGCCGGGGACGGCAATCTGCATCCGACAGCGACGACGGACGCGCGAGATCATGACGAGGTGCACAGGGTCGAGCAGGCGTTCGCGGAAATTTTCGAGGCGTCCATCGAGCTCGGCGGCACGATTACGGGCGAGCACGGCGTGGGCATCGTCAAGGCGCCTTATCTCGAGTGGAAGGTCGGATCCGCGGGCCTCGACATGATGAAGGGCATCAAGCAGGCGTTCGATCCGCACAGGCTGCTCAACCCGGGCAAGCTGTTCGCCAAGGAAACGAGAAAAAGGGTGGTGCTGCAGCATGAGTAGTCAAACCTTCGGCAAGCCCGACATCGATCATGCGAACCCGCTCGCGCGCACGATGCTGAAGAAGCTTGACTACGATCAGCTTACCAACTGCATGCGCTGCGGCTTCTGCCTGCCGGCTTGCCCGACCTTCCGCGAGACGGGCGTCGAGCCCGAATCGCCTCGCGGCCGGATCGCGCTCATGAAGGCCGTCGTCGACGGCGTGATGGAGCCCGACCAGGCGTTCGAGGACCAGATGAACCACTGCCTCGGCTGCCGCGCTTGCGAGCCGGTCTGTCCGGCCGACGTCAAGTACGGCCAGCTGATCGAGCAGACGCGCGACGCGATCGAGGACCATGCCAAGCACGGCGCGATCGTGAGCGGGACGCGCAAGCTGTTTTTCCGCGGCGTATTCCCGCATCAGAACCGGATGAAGCTGCTGGGCAAGTCGCTCCGGCTGTACCAGAAGTCCGGTCTGCAAAAGATCGCGCGCGGTACCGGCGTCATGAAGCTGTTCCCCGCCCATATGCGGGAAATGGAGCAGATCTTGCCGGAAGCGGCGTCCCAGGGCGTCATCGAGCGGATCGGCGAGCGCTACCCGGCCAAGGGCCAGCGGATCGCGACGGTCGCCTTGTTCAGAGGCTGCATCATGGACGTGCTGTTCGCCGACACCAACGTCAACACGGTGAAGCTGCTGTCCGAAGCGGGGTTCGACGTCGTCATCCCCAAGACGCAGGGCTGCTGCGGCGCGCTTCACGCGCATAGCGGCGAGATGGATAAGGCACGTGAGCTGGCTCGCGTCAATGTCAAAGCGTTCAAGGATGCCGGCGTCGACTATATCGTCAGCAATGCCGGCGGCTGCGGCGCCTTGCTCGTCGAGTACGATCATTTGCTGCACGAGGATGAATCCTGGGCGGCCGACGCGGCCTGGTTCGCGAAGCGCGTCGTCGACATCAGCACGATCCTGGTGGATAAGGGCCGCGTGCCTGCCTTCGCTGAAGAGGCGGCTAAAGGCGCGGTGCCGGAGGCAGTCGCGGAGACAGGGGCTGCGGCAACGATCACGTATCAGGATTCCTGTCACCTGCGCAATGTCATGAAGGGCTCCATAGCGCCGCGTAAGCTTATGAAGTCGGTAAAGGGCGCGCACTTCTGCGAAATGCGGGATTCCGATCGCTGCTGCGGATCGGCGGGCATCTACAATGTCACGCAGCCCGAGATGGCCGGCCAGATTCTCGAGCACAAGATGGAGCATGCCAACGCAACGGAGGCGCAGTACTTGCTGACGAGCAACCCCGGCTGCCTGCTGCAGATGAAGCTGGGCATCGACAAGCACGGCCGCGGCGGCGACATGAAGGCGATGCATATCGTGGATTACTTGTACGAGCGGATCGCGCAACCCGGCGACGAGGCGTAATTAAATTTCGACGAATCGAATGCGGCGCGTGCGCATGGGCGGTCTAGCCTATATAATGATAGTTAAACAGTCTAGGAGGTTCGCCCCTTGAGGAAGTATAACTTCATTCGCCCGGTGCTGCTCATCGTGACCGCGCTGCTCGTCAGAAGCCTTGTCACCAACGTTTGCTTGCTGCTGGGCATGGAGCCCGATCCGGCCAGCAGCGTAGGCTTTATGGCCATGATCGTCGCCGCTTTCATTATTTTCTCCCGCATGAACAAGCGCCGCCGCAAGCCTTCGGACAAGTGAAGGCCGTCCGCTTGCAAGCGTCTTTTTTAACGCATAGATCCGTTATAGGCTTTAAGAGGCTGTCCCGACATGTCACGGCATGATCGGGACGGTCTTTTTTTGCCATTAAAGAAAGTATGAAATGCGCATGACCAAACCAATCGATGAACCGGTAATTGCAAGGAGAGAAGAGTCGGTGCTTTCCATTCTGATGCGGGCGGCGGCGATTCACGGACAAGCAGGCGCGCAAGCGGCGTGCCGGCGATTTTCGGTTGCTTCGCGGGACGAAAAACCTGCATTTATACATGTATTTTCCACCGACCAACGACACTTGATAAAATACCTGCAAATGCGCAGGTAAATCGAATACTTAAGCCCGAAATCTGATTGATAGAGGAAAATACCTGCGTTTTTGCATGTATTCGTGTCAAAAGGATAGGCATCGGCGAAAAAAGATGTATATTTCAGGCTGTTGAGAAAGCAGTTTTACGCAGCCAACTGTAGCCTGATCCGACGAATATGTAAATAAATGGTCGACAGTGCGCACCAAAAGCCCGAACCTTTGCAGGAAGAAGTCTTCGCCAGGTGTCT
>NZ_JBHRYU010000044.1:0-58977 GCF_042649185.1 Cohnella sp. GCM10012308 | reverse complement strand
CAGACACCTGGCGAAGACTTCTTCCTGCAAAGGTTCGGGCTTTTGGTGCGCACTGTCGACCATTTATTTACATATTCGTCGGATCAGGCTACAGTTGGCTGCGTAAAACTGCTTTCTCAACAGCCTGGTTTTAGCATCTATCCGATACAAAGGGCTCGAAACTGTAGAAAAAAGATGTATATTTGCAGGCATTGCGACGACAGAGCGACGCCGGCAGCGATACGCTGGTCCGTGGGAACGGCAATCGGAAGAGCCATCGAATAGGCGTTCCCTTGCACCTCCGCGCCAGCTGCACCTCTGCGTCCGCTGCACCTCCGCGCCAGCTGCACCTCTGCGTCCGCCGCACCTCCGCGCCAGCTGCACCTCTGCGTCCGCTGCGCCTCCGCAACCGCTGCCCCTCTGCAACCGCAGCACCTCCGCGCCCGCTGCCCCTCTGCAACCGTTACACCTCCGCAACCGCAGCACCTCCGCAACCGTTACACCTCCGCAACCGCTGCGCCTCCGCAACCGCTGCGCCTCCGCAACCGCTGCCCCTCCGCAACCGCTGCACCTCCGCGCCAGCTGCACCTCCGCGACCCCCACTTACACCGCCTTCCTCTTGCTTGCGGCTTCGGGATTGCGCATATTGCTCCGATTGAACGCTCCAATACCGCTTTTTAAAGGAAACTGCCGTTTTTAAAATATACATTCCCGTCTTCCGCGCCTAAAGTTGGCTTATCACGACAAGCAATGCGAAAAGGAAGTGCGGTCACATGATCAGGACGATCAAAAGGAACTTCGGATTATCGATGTTGGCGCTGCCGGGATTTCTGCTCATCATTCTTTTTAACTACGTGCCGCTGTACGGAATGCTGCTGCCCTTCAAGAGCTACCGTTACAATCTGGGCATCTGGAACAGTCCCTGGGTCGGCTTCGACAACTTCGGCTTCCTGTTCAACGGGGACGTGCTCTACCGGGTGCTGAGAAATACGCTCCTTTACAATATGACCTTTATCGTACTGGGCACCACGCTCTCGGTGACGATCGCGCTGCTGCTGTACGAGCTCAGCCGCAGATTCGTCAAAGCCTATCAGACCATTCTGTTTATCCCTTACTTTATTTCCTGGGTCGTGGCGGGATTCGCTTTCCGCTCGCTCTTCGATATGGATTACGGCGTCATCAACAGGCTGCTGGTCGCCTTGGGCAAAGAGCCGATCCTCTGGTACAGCGATCCCAAGTACTGGCCTTACATTCTAGTGGCGGCCGCCGTATGGAAGGGACTCGGATACGGTTCGGTCATCTACTACGCCGCGCTGATGGGCATCGATTCGGAGTATTACGACGCGGCCAAAATCGACGGGGCGAGCAAGTTCCGGCAGGCGATCTCGATCTCGGTGCCGATGATCAAGCCGATCGTCATCATGATGGTTATCCTGCAAATCGGCAGCATCTGCTACAGCGACTTCGGGCTGTTCTACAACGTGACGCTCAATTCGTCCCTGCTCTACAAGACGACGGATGTCATCGATACATTCGTTTACCGGTCGCTGATCGACATGGGCGACATCGGGATGGCATCGGCAGCGGGCTTTTTCCAATCGATCGTCGGCTTCTGCCTCGTGCTCACGACCAATTACATCGTCAAAAAAATCAATCCGGAAAATTCTCTTTTTTAAGGAGTGCAGCCATGAACGGTTCCGTAACGGCCCTCAAGCGGAGTCAACCGACCGCCGGGAAAATGTTTATTCATCTCGTCTTTATCCTGTTGTGCGTGGCCAGCCTGTTTCCGTTCCTCGTCATCATCGGCACGTCGTTTCAGAGCGAGAACGACATCGTCAAGTTCGGTTATTCCGTCATTCCGAAAAACTTCACGTTTGACGCTTACCGGGTCATCCTGCACGAGCCCAAGGTGCTGTTCCAATCTTATTTCGTCACGATCGCGACGACCGTCATCGGCTCGATCGTCGGGATGTGGGTCACGACGACGTACGCCTACGCCATCTCGCGCAAGGACTACCGCTTTCGGTCGTTTCTCGCCTTCTTTATCTTTTTTACGATGCTGTTCCACGGCGGAATGGTGCCTTCGTACATTTTGATGGTCAAGTGGCTGGGACTGAAGAACAACATTCTCGCGCTCATCTTGCCCTATCTGATCAGCGGCTGGTTCGTGCTGTTGATGAAAGGCTTCCTCCAGACCATACCGGAGGCGGTCATCGAATCGGCGAAAATCGACGGCGCCGGCGAGCTGCGCATCTTCGCGCAGATCGTCATCCCGATATCCAAGCCGGCCTTGGCGACACTGGGCTTGTTCTTCGCCCTCCAATATTGGAACGACTGGTGGCTGACGCTGCTCTACGTCGAGCATGACAACCTGATGAAGCTGCAATATTTGCTCATTCGCGTACTGAAAAACATGGAGTATTTGAACTCGGCGGAAGCCATTCAATACGGGCTGGTCAAACCGGGCATGCTCGTGCCCTCCTTAAGCGCCAGAATGGCGATGTGCATTTTGGCCGCCGGGCCGATGTTGCTCGTATTTCCGCTCTTTCAGAAATATTTCGTGCAGGGCTTGACGGTAGGCTCGGTCAAAGGGTGATAATTACAGCCGTAGGAAAGAAGATGCTGCGGCTGCTGATTATAAATGATAGGCATAGACAAGGGAGGCAATCCGAGTGAGTCCGACAATGGGGAAGAAGGCAAGATGGCTTGGAACGGGTACGTCCGCCATGCTGGCGGCGGCCATGATCGTAAGCGGTTGCAGCAGTTCGAAGGAAGAGGGCTCTTCGAGTCCGTCCGCAAGCTCCGGCGCCAGTGAGAGCGCGAGTCCCAGCGCCAGTCCGAGCGCCAGCGCGCCAGCTTCGCAGCCGGCGGACACCGGAGGCGATACCAAGGACTTCGTCAAGCTCAGCTGGTACATGCCGAAGCCGATCGACAATATGAAGGATCAAGCCGACGTCGAAGCGGAAGCGAACAAGGTCATCAAGGAGAAGCTGAACGCCGAGCTTCATCTTAATCTGATCGACAATGCGGGCTGGGAAGATAAGATGAAGCTGATCTCCGCGGCGGGCGAGCCTTACGACATCGTATTTTCCACGTTTTCCTCCAATCGCATCAGCGACAATGTCCAAAAGGGCGCTTTCCTGCCCCTGGATGAGCTGCTGCAAAAGTACGGCCAAAACATCCTGGCGAAGGTCGACCCCCGCGCATGGAAAGCAGTGACCTACAAAGGGAAGATCATGGCCATTCCCGCGCAGACGCCGTATGCGCCAGCCGGCGCGCACGTTTTCAAGAAGGATATGGTGGAGAAGTACAAATTCGACTACAAGAGCGTCAAGAGCATCAAGGACCTGGAGCCGTTCCTGGTCGAGATCAAGAAAAACGAGCCGAACATGATTCCGCTCCTGGCCACGGCCAACGGTACCGCGGCGGGCGTCAGCTTGTACGATTATACGACGATCACGCCCGGCATCTCCTATAGCGAGAAGGACGGGAAGATCGTCAAGATCTTGGACGTGCCTGAGAACAAGGAGAACTACAAGACGATCAACGATTTCTACAAAAAGGGTTATATCGCCAAGGATGCGGCCATCAAGACGGACTATCTGGCTGAAGCCAAGTCGGGCAAGTACGCAGTCATGCGCGATTCTGGCGGTTACACGGAGGACGGCTCGAAGTCGACGGCGACGTACGGCTTCCCGACGGTGGAGACGCTGGCCGGCTATCCGACGATCTCGACCAACTCGATGACGTCTGCCGCGACGGCGATCAGCGCCACCTCCAAGAACCCTGAGCGGGCTATGATGCTGCTCAACGAGATCTGGGGCGACAAGTACTTGCTGAATACGCTGGCCTACGGCGTCGAGGGCAAAAACTATACGGTCAAGTCCGGCACCGTGAAGGACGACAATCCAACGATCGAAGCGACCACGGGCGCGGAACAGACTTGGGCGATCTGGCACAACTGGCTTGGGCCGCTGTGGGATCAATGGGATTCGAACTGGAACTCCACCGCCGCGCTCCAGGCGATGAAGCAGAACAACGACAACGGCAAGGCGTCGGGCATCCTCGGCTTCATCTTCAACTCGGAGCCCGTCAAGACGGAGATCGCCCAGGTGAGCGCCATCCAGAAGGAATCCAATCCGATCCTGACGACCGGCTCGATGCCTGACTTCGAGAAGTATTATACCGATCTGCAGCAGCGTCTGAACGAGGCGGGCATGGACAAGATCATGGCCGAGGCGCAAAAGCAATTCGATGCATGGAAGGCGGAAAACAGCTAAACGGAACGGTTCGGCAAGGCGGCCCTGCTTCGAGCAAGTCGGGCCGCCTTTTTTATAAGCGCCTGCTTCTAATCGAATGCAAAGGGGAATCGATGTTGATGAATCCATGGAGAAACGGATGGATGGCTTTCAGCGCGACACTGTTTGTATGCGTTTTCTTATTTGCGGCTGCACCTCGTTCCGCTTCGGCGAATAGCGCGCCGGAAGGGGCCGCTTATCTGGTGGACGAGGATTTTGCGTTTCTGTCCAACCTGGTGCCGGGGGAGAGCCAGCCGTCCGGCTGGGACGTCCGCGCCGCGGGCGGCGCGCTGACGAGCATCTATAACAACACGTTAAAAATCAGCGATGCCAGTACCAAGCTCCCCGTATCGATGAGCCGCAAGTTCCCGGCCCAGAGCGAAGGGACGCTGACGATGGAATTTCGATTCAAGCCGTTTAGCGTCATGGGCGGCTTGCATTGGCAGCTGCTCGGCGACGATACGCCCGGCGTGAGCATCGCGACCAGCGCCAGCGGGAGCAATCTCGTGCTGGAGACGTCGGGAGGCGCTGCGGTAACCTTGCAGGCGTATTCGGCCAATGTCGAATATGGGATCAAGGTCATTGCGAATCTGTCCACGCAAAAGGCGGATGTCTACGTCAACGGCATCCTGCGGGCGAATGCCCAAAATTTCGCGAACACGGTGTCCGCGCTGAACCGTTTCCAGCTGACGACGGGCGTCGCTTCTACAGGCGACTTCTACTTTACGCCGCTTCATATTTATAAAGGCTATGCCGTCAACGAAAGGCTGCTGTCGGTCATGCCGGCATCGGGCAATCTGCCCCAGGATTGGACGGCCGCCCTTAACGGAGGCACGATCCAGGTCGCCGAGATGCTCAGCGCCCCGAAGCCGGACATCAACAGTCTGAAGATCGACGCGTCCGCCTCGACCGGCAGCATGTCGCTGGCGAAGAGCTTCGCCGCCATCTCGGGCGATCTGACCGCGGAATACAAGATTTTTATCCCGGTAAAGACCGACGGTCTCACGGCCGAATTGAGAAGCGGCAGTACGACGGCGCTCAAGCTGTTCACCGCAGGCGGGAAGCTGGTTTATGAAGACACGGCCGGACAGCCCGTAGAGATTTACAAAGACTACAAGGCTAACCTATGGTATCGCCTTAAAGTGGTCCTGAAGCCGGGCGCGCACAAGGCCGACCTCTACGTCAACGGCAAGCTGCAAAAAGCGAACGTCGATATCGCTTCCGGGATCGCTTCCGTCGACGGCATCCGGTTCTCCACCTCCGCCGCGAACAAAGGACTGATGTGGCTCGACGATATCCTCGTCTATGCGAATACGCCGGAGCCTGCGGATTATGTGCCCGCGCCCGCGTCGACAGTCCTGAGCACAAGCAGCCCGCTCGTCGGCGTGCAGAGCTGCCCCATGTGGCGGGAAGGGCATCATCTGGGCTGGGACGTGATCAATCCGTTCCCGGACCGCACGCCGTATCTGGGCTTCTATGACGAAGGCAATCCGGAGACGGCGGACTGGGAGATCAAGTGGATGCTCGAGCACGGCATCGACTTCCAGATGTCCTGCTGGTTCAGGCCGATCGGGGGAGAGGGCGCGCCGATCAAGGACTCCTACCTGTCCGATGCGCTGGACGACGGCTACTTTAATGCCAAGTACAGCAATCTGGCGCACTTTGCCATCATGTGGGAGAACCTTAACTCGGCAGCGAAGGATATCGCCGATTTCCGCGACAATCTGGTTCCCTACTGGATCGAATATTACTTTAAGGACCCCCGGTACTTGAAGGTTGACGAAAAACCGGTGTTCACCATCTACAACTACGATCAATTCGTCAAGCTGGCAGGCGGCACCAAAGAGCTGGCAAAGGATTTGATGGATGATCTGCGGGACGCGGCGCGCGATGCCGGCGTCGGCGAGCTAACCATCCTGAACGTGTATAACGGCACGAGCGCTCAGGATCTGCAAAACCGCAAGGACGCGGGTTTCGACGGCGTCTACGCCTATTCGTGGGGCTCCTTCGGCGGGCATCCCGAATTTCAGAAGCTCAAGCTGACGCTGGAAAACAACGCCGGCGTGATGGACGTCATTCCGGGCCTCAGCATGGGCAGAGACGATACCGCCTGGGGGCTGAGCTCCGGGTATTATGCGACCCCGGCCGAATTCAAGTCGCTGGCGCAGTGGACAAAGGACACCTATATTCCGTCGCTGTCGGCGGGCAATCTGGGCAAGAAGCTCGTCATGCTGGACAACTGGAACGAATACGGGGAGGGCCATTTCATCATGCCGGCAGGGCTCGCGGGCTTCGGCTACGTGGATGCGATCCGCGATGTTTTCTCGGGCGTCAGCACCCATACGGATGCCGTGCCGACCGCAACGCAGAAGGCGCGGATCAACGTCCTGTATCCGGAAGGGCGCGTCGTGCAGAACCGCACCTTGACGCCTCCGGCGATATCGAGCAATTCGGTCGCCTCGTGGGAGTTCAACACGCCGGGCGACAGCGAGGGCTGGAGCGTGCTGAAGCAGATCGACGCGGTGAGCGTCGCGGGCGGCACCTTCACCGGCACCACGAATAACACCGACCCGGGCATCATCTCGGCGGACCATCTGGGGATTAAGGCGGAGGACGCGCCTTATCTCAAGATCCGGATGAAGAACAGCGCCAACGATATCGACGGCCGCGTATTTTTCACGACGGAGCTGGACGGCGACTGGAACGAGACGAAGGCGATGGGCTTCTACGTAATCCCGCAAGATGACGGGTACACGGATTATTACGTGGAAATGTGGCGGAACAAGAGCTGGACCGGCAATATCCGGCAGATCCGGATCGATCCGATCTCGGCAATCGGCACGATCAGCATCGACTACATCCGGGCGGTCGCCGACGATTCGACGGCCATCAAGCTGTACATCGACGGCAAACGGAAAAACTTCAGCCAGCCGGCGCTCGTGCAGGACGGCGTCGTCATGGTGCCGATCAAGGACATCTGGCTGCAGCTCGGCGTCCGGTCCGAGTGGGACGCGGCGAATCAGAAGTTCATCGCCGTCAAGGGCGGCAGCGTCTACGAATTAACGGTCGGCAGTACGACGGCGCTCAAGGACAATCAGTCCATCACGCTCGAACATGCGCCGGTGAAGCTGGCAAACGGGACGGTACTCGCGCCGCTCTCGTACCTCAAGCAAGCCTTCGGGGCGACCTTGAAGTGGGACGCGGCCGCGCAGAAAATCCAGATCTATCCGGCAGGCGTCGTCTGGGACTTTGAATTCGGAGACGGTTGGACGGCGAACGGGAGCATCGCCGGCGAGCAGGCGCTGGGCGGCCGATTCAGCGGTACGTCCCTCGGCGTATCCGGCGGTGTAGAGCCTGCGGTCGAATCGCCGGATCAGTTGGGGCTGGACGCGTCCACGATCAAGCGGGTCCGCGTGCAGCTCGGCAACCAGACGACCGGCTCACAGGCGAAGCTCTATTATACGACGGATGCCGATCCCGTATGGAATGCGGCCAAGTCGTTCTCGACCTATATCCTGCCAAGCGATTCGACCCTCCGCGAGTACGTGTTCGATACGACTTCCGCGGCCGCCTGGACAGGGACGATCAAGCAAATCCGGGTCGTGCCTACGCTGTCGGCCGGCAGCTTCAGCATCGATTCCGTGCAGCTGGATACGGCAACCTCGCTGCCGACGCTGGGCGCCAATCTGGTCGCGGATCCCGGCATGGAAGGCAGCACGATCCAGGCACGCGTGCAGAACGGCGCGCTGGGACTGGACGTCACGCAATCCCACAGCGGCCATCAGTCGCTCAAGGTCGTCAAGGACGGCCGTTACGGCAGCGCGTCCTTCCCGATCGCCGTCACGCAAGGCCAGGAATACCATTATTCGGTCTGGGCGAAGCTCGCGAAGGCGCCGACGCTCGCCGAGCAGCTGCGGCTTTGCTTGCAATATACGGTTGACGGCAATGTCAAACAGATGATCATTTACACCAGTGCCGGGCTCTCCGCGGATCAATGGACGCAGCTGCAGGGCAACTACACGATCGCGGAGACCAGTCCCATTTCCAATGTGCTGCTTTACTTTTATACGGAGATCGACGGCACCAATCACGACTACTATCTCGACGATGTCGAAGCTAGGCTCGTGACGTACTCATCCAGTCCGGCATGGACCTATGCGACGGGACTGAGTATCAACCCGACCATGACGATGAACATGGGCGAGACGAAGACGCTCGTACCGACGTTCCAGCCCTCGAGCAGCGTCAATAACCAAGCGCTGATCTGGAACTCCGACAATCCGGACGTGGCCGTCGTGGACATCAGCGGCACGGTGTTCGCGAAGAAGACGGGAATCGCGAATATTACGGCCAAGGCCATCGACGGCGGATTCACGGCGACGACGGCGGTGACGGTGGCGCTCGGTTCCGGGCAGCCCGCCGGCGCGGTGCTGGGAAGCAATCTCATTCTCAACCCCGACATGGAGGGAGCCGCGATTCCTTCGGGTTATTACGGCTCCAGCGCCAGCGTGGCCTTGACGACATCGGAGCATCGCCTGGGGACGCAGTCTTTGCAGGTGACGAAGCTGAACGACAACAGATTCGCGTCGTTCTTCATGCCAACATCGATCGAACAGGGGAAGACGTATTATTATTCGGCCTGGGCCAAACTGGCAACCGCACCCGCGCAGCCGGCGCTGTTCAGGATCTGCCTGCAATACAAGCTGGACGGTGTCGTTAAGCAGAGATATATATTCACCAGCGCGCCGCTGCTCAGAGCAGGCTGGACACAGGCATCGGGCTTCTACAAAATCGAGGAGACGGGAGTCGTAACGGATGTCCGGGTGTACCTGTATACGGAACAAAGCGGTCCGGTGCAAACCTTCTACGTCGACGATATAGAGGTTCGTCCGGTCATAGCAGACAGTACCCCGCCGGTCACGACGGCAGCGCTGAATCCATCGGCGCCGGACGGTCCCGGCGGCGCATATAACGGCCCGGTTACGCTGACGTTGACAGCTGCGGACAGCGTGTCCAGCGTCGCGCAGACCGTATACAGCGTCGATAACGGAACGACTTGGACCCCGTACACGGCGCCGCTGGCGTTCGGCAAACAGGGCTCGTATACGATTCTTTACAAATCGACCGACCTGGCGGGCAATGCCGAGACGCAGCAGAGCGTAAGCTTCAGCCTGGCCGCCACGGTGACCACGGTCTCCTTGCAGGATAGCGCGGGACAGCCGCTCGTCGGCGGCATCGTCAAATATTACGACGGCAGCTGGAAGGACCTGGGGACGACGGACGCCTCGGGGCAGGCGACGAAGGCGCTGCCGGAGCGGAGCTATATTTTCTCCGTGACCTATCTGGGCACGACCAAGCAGCTGACGCAAAATACGGCAACGGGTCCCGCGTCCGTCGTCTTCCAGACGTTAAAGGCGAAAGTTCAGCTGAAGGACAGCCAGGGCAATCCGCTGAACGGCGCCGTCGCGAAGGTGTATGCCGGAGGCAGCTGGCAGTCGATCGGTACGACTGCAGGCGGCGAAGCGACGAAGGAGCTGCTGCCGGGCTCGTATACGTTCGGCATTACCTATGACGGCGTGTACAAGGAAAAGAGCCAGAACGTCGGCGACGATCCGGCCGTGGTATTCCAGACGGCGAGCGTCCTCATCCAACTGAAGGATGCCGGCGGCAACCCGGTGAACGGCGGCACGGCCAAGGTGTATGCGGGCGGCAGCTGGCGGACGATCGGCAGCACGGCGGGCGGCGAGATCCGCGTGGAACTGCTGCCTGGCTCGTATACGTTCGGCATGACGTACGGGACGGCGCTCGCGAACATCGTGAAGGACATCGGGACGGATCCGACCGTCGTGTTCCAAATGCCTTAATCGTATAAGAACGCAAGAGGATGCTCCCGCCGGACCCTGGCCATGCTTCTCGGTCCGCGTCGGAGAGCATCCTCTTTTTAGAGAGGAAGATTGCAAATGAGAAGATCGATTGCGCTGACAGGCCTGTGGCAACTGGAAGGCGAAGGCATAGACCTTAGGGGGAAGGAAGCGAGAATCGCGATCGACGCGCAGGTTCCCGGTCATGTGCACCAGGATCTGCTCGCGGCGGGTCTGATCGCGGATCCGGGTTACCGCAAGCAGGCGGACGATTGCCAGTGGGTGGAGCATTGGCGATGGACGTACCGCCGGACGTTCGAGCTCGGGCGATTGGACCCGGGACGTCCCCTGCTGGAATTCGAAGGGCTGGATACGTACGCGGAAATCGAGGTGAACGGCGTCCGGCTCGCCCGGACCGACAATATGTTCGTCCGCTACCGCTTCGACGTGTCGGGGCTGCTTCGGGAGGGGACGAACGAGCTGACCGTGCGGTTCCGGACGGTCGCCGAGGGACTCGCCGGCAAGTCGTACGCCGGTCTCGGCGCAGCCTTCACGAACGAGCGGCTGTTCGTGCGCCGCATGCAATGCACGTTCGGCTGGGATTGGGTGGGGCGACTCGTCAGCTACGGCATATGGCGGCCTGTCCGTCTCGTATTCGAAGACATCGCGGCGATCGACGACCTTTTTGTGTACACGCAGGCATTGGACGCGCGAGGCGCGTCCCTGGCAGTCGCGGTCGAGACGAGCAGCCGCACCGAAGAGCCGCTGCGGCTGTCGCTTGCGATCGCGGATGCAGCCGGCGGGATCGTCTGGCAGGCCGAGCGGCGGCTGAACGGCGGCAAGCTGGAGCTGACGGCCGACTTGGCGGAGCCGGCGCTGTGGTGGCCGGCAGGATACGGCGGCCAGCCGCTGTATACGCTCGTCGCGAAGCTGTACGGCAAGTCGGGACTGCTCGACGAGCGCTCGCGCGCGTTCGGGATCCGGACGGTGCGCATCGAGCAGCTCGAAGACCGGGCGGGAAGCGCAGAGGAGGGGATGACCGCGAGGATTCGCTCGGAAGGAACGACAGGGAATGCGTTCGCCGACAATCCGGACGGCACGGTCTGGGAGGCGAACGGCGAGCGCCCGGGCAGCGGCTTCCGGCTGCTGGTCAACGGCGTTTCCGTCTTTTGCAAAGGGGCCAACTGGGTGCCTTGCGATCCCTTCCCCTCGCGCGTTTCGGACTCGCGCTACGAGCACCTGCTCCGGCTCGCCCGCGATGCCGGCATGACGATGCTTCGCTGCTGGGGCGGCGGCATATACGAGCCGGAGCCGTTCTGGGACTGGTGCGACCGGCTCGGGATCGTCGTTGTTCAGGACTTCATGATGGCCTGCGGGACATATCCCGAGTCGGACCGGGAGTGGACGGCATCGCTGACCGCCGAGACCGAGGGCGCGATTCGCGCGCTGCGGAATCACCCGAGTCTCGTCTGGTGGAACGGGGACAACGAGAACGGCATGTTTGCGGGCGAAGAGGACCGGGATTACCCGGGACGGGCCATCGCCGAACGGATTACGGGCCGGCTGTGCGCGGCGCAGGATCCGTCCAGGCCGTTTCAGCCCACGAGTCCTTACGGCGGCAGCACCAACAACTCGTTCACGATCGGCACCGCGCATTATACGGGCGCGCTGTTCGAGATGTTCGACGTGTTCCGCAACACGGATTTACGCGATTATCGCTCCTACTTTGCCGGCCTGTTGAGTCGATTCTGTCCGGAGTTTCCGATGTTCGGCACGCCTGAGGTTCATTCGCTGCGGCGGATGATGAGCGGCGAGGATCTGGCCGATCCGTCGTACGGCATGCTCGAATACCACACGAAGAATCACCCGGGGCTGAAGGACTTCTCGCTCTTCCGTGCGCTCGCGACGCTGGCCGACAAGCTTGCGCCGCCCGCCGCGTCGACCGTCGAGCAGATCCGGCGCATGTCGTTCGTCCAGCACGAGCTTACCCGGCTGACCGTGGAGGCGTACAGGCGCAACCGGCATTACGCGGGCGGCATTCTGTTCTGGATGTTCAACGATTGCTGGCCGGCAAGCGGCTGGAGCCTGGTCGATTACTACGGGTACCCGAAGGGCGGATACTATGGGTTTCAAAAGGCGGCACGGCCGGTGATCGCATCGCTTGAAAAAAACGAGGCGGCCGGAACGTACGATTGTTGGGTGTGCAGCGACAAGCCCGAGGAAATCCGGGGAACGGGGACGCTGCGCGTGCTGAAGCTTGACGGCTCGGCTGGAGACGCTGAGGTCTGGTCCAGGACGTTCGACTTCGCTGTGGAGGCGGGCGCTTCGGCTGTCGCTGCGGGGATTCCGGCTGCGCAACTGGATGGGCTGCTCGATCATCGCCACGTGCTGGTCATGGATATTGACGGCGGCTTCGGCAGCGATCGCTGCATCTATTTCGCCGGGCTTCCGGCGGAGATGAGGCTTGCGCCTTCCGGTTTGCGGATCGAGTCTCGTTCAGGCGGGCCCGAGGCCGGCAGCGTGACCGTCGCGGCGGACCGCTATGCCAAAGCCGTGCTCCTGCATGGCGCGTTCGCGTTTTCGGACAATTACTTCGATCTGCTGCCGGGAGAGCGCAGGACGATCGAATATCGCAGCTTGGCTGCGGCGCCACGTGCTGGAGCCGGGGGCGATCAGGCAAGCGATAGGGGAGTCGGTTCGGCAATTGGTTTGGGAGTCTACCCGCCAAGCGGTTCGGGAGTCGACCCGAGAAACGACTCGGGAAACGACTCGGGAATCGAACCGGCAATCGAGCTGATCGGCTGGAACTGACCGGGCTTTTTGACTGATGGAAAAGTCCGCCCCGCAGATCTGATTTTATGATTGATGAATGCATACGAGAGATCAGCAGAATGGTGCAAACGGAAACTGCGCGCGTTCGGAGGGCTGGAGCCTTCCGGATGTTGCGTGGGGGCATGAACTGCATTTGTACATCTATTTTCTGCCGAACGGCGACGCTGGATAAAATTAATGCAAATGTGCAGCTAAATTCGAAACATGTGCGGGTAATCTCGTTGATCCGGGGAATTAGATGCATTTTTGCATTTGTCCTCACCGAAAGGGTCGACATAGGCGGATTTAGATGTATATTTGCAGTTACCGGGGCGAAAGAGCGACGCGGAAGACGCTTAGGCGAACAAATCGGTCGGAACTTTTCTCAGATGAGCTATGAATCGGAGCCTTGGCCGGAAGTTCGGGCCATCCTCCAAATCCAAAAAGACTGTCAGGAAGATCCAGATACTTCCTGACAGTCTTTTTGAGCTGTCGGCCTCCAAACAGCAGGCAGGCTCGCCTTTAGAGCGGGCAGGCGAACCGCGGCGGCAGCCATTGCGATGGACAACACGCAAACCGCGGCGAAGTGAATGAGGCTGTTACCGATCAGCCACGGCTGCAGTCCCGCCGCTTTGGCCGCGCCGCGTACGAGCACGATGGCGATGGGATGCAGGACGTAGATCCATGCCCGGCCCTCCCGCAGACCGCGCTTCGCCGGGCCCTTGTGAGGGAGCGCCCACAGGAACAGGAAGTAAACGGCCGGCACCGCGAAGACATACATGCTGTCATGCCGCGGAATCGAACTGTCGTGCAGCCACGATGCCTCAGCCAGCATGGCGGACAAGGAGATTGCAAATAAAACGGCGTTCATGACCGGGCGTCTCGCCGTCTGCGGCCGCCTGGCGACGAACGCGCCTAGCGCCAGATAGATCGGCGCGAAAAACAGCCCGTTGCGCGTATAATCGAACGCCTGGAACGTTCCTTTATACCATTCGGTTAGGACGTCGCTGCCCGTTATGAAGCCGTAGTAGCTGTCTCCAAATAGTCCGAAGGCATACAGCGCGCAGGCGATAGCCATGACGACAGCTGGATTCAGCACGCGGTACAGTCCATGCAGCATCGCGATGCCGATCATCAGCGCCGGCAAGTACCAGAGGTGATAGAACGTGCCGTCGAAGGCCAGATCCCGCAGCAGAGAAAAAGCGCTGATGGACGAAGAGAAGTAACCGTTGTATACATTGAGCGGCAAGTAAAGAAGGATGGCGATGGCGTATAATCTGGCGATGCTGCCCAGATAATGGCGCAGATGGCGCCGGTCGGCGAGCGGGTCGCTCGTGAGCTTGCGGAAGTAGAAGAAGCCGGAGGCGATGAAAAAGATGGGAACGGCGATTCGGGTGAGGGCGTTGTCGGCTAAAAAGTCGGCTGTTGGGCCGAAAAGGGCAAGCGGGCTTGTATGATTGGCGACGACGAGCAGGGCGGCGATAAACTTCAGCCAGGATAAGCCGCGGTAGTCCGTTTTAGACGAAATAGCTGAACTTGTTAGTTTAGCTGATTCCGCTGATTTAGCCGATCTGTCCGATCCGTCCGATCCGTCTGATCCAGCTGATCCATCTGATCTACCTGATCCAGCAGGTTTAGTTAATCTAGCGGTCAACGGACCGCCGCCTTTTACCGCTGAAAGCCGTCACGATTATGCCGCAGTCGTTGTCGCCGGACAGACGATAATAATCGCATTCCGGGATCGGCACCTCGATAGCGCTGCCGCCGGCAGGAACGTAATAGATCTCGATACGCCGGCGCCCGTCCTCGATGACAAGCCGTTCGCCTTCGAACGAAGAGCGGCGCAGCCGTTCCACGTACTGCTCCAGACACAGATCCTCCCGCTCCATGATCTCGGCATGCGGCTCTCCGACATAGCGGAAATGCCACGGCTCGCAGGCAATGCCGGTAATGTCTTCCTTGCCCGCGCGGTAACGCTGGATGAAGCCGTACTGCGCGGCGAGCCGCTTGAAGGCAAGGCAGACGCCGCTGTCGGGGAAGTCGGGCGCGATGAAGTCGAGCTCGACGTCGCCCGCCAAGCCGACGTCCACGGCGAGTCCGGTCTGATGCTCGCTGCAGCCGGGCCAGGCGACATAAGCGGCCGTGTACTGCGGGCCGTTATCCCGAAGCGACGATTCGTATATCTCCGTCTGTTCGTCCGCCGTCCGGTACCCGCTGACCGCCAAGATGTCCGCCGCGCCGCGGCAAGCCGCCAGCAGCTCGTTCAGACGAGCGAGCGCCGTCTCTTCCAATCGGATTCCAGGCGAGCGAGCGCGCATCGCGGGATAGATATGAAGATCAGAGAGCCTGTCCTCAAGAATCGGCTCGCGAACCGGATGCTGCCGGTTAACGAGAAGGAGATGTCCTTCGAAGATGGCCGAGTCGTCCACGCGTATCAAACGACGATTCTGATCCATCGGCTCGTTCAGATGACGGTCGGCTCCCGCCGCTGCGGTTGACCATATGCGTTGTTCCATGGATGAGGAACCTCCTTCGCGCTTGCGTATATTTTGGCGACGCGCGCCGTCAGCGCGGTCGTGATCTCTTGCGCCGGGCCATCGATATGAGCGGCCAGCTCGGCGAACGAAATCCGCTCGCTCCCCTGGCGCCCGATCAGCGTCACCCGGTCGCCCGGCGCGCAGGGCCCGGGCAGCCGGAGCATCAGCTGATCCATGGAAATCTTGCCTACGATCTCGGCGCGTTGTCCGCGCACCAAAGCCGAGGCGCCTCGCATCCGCTGCGACCAGCCGTCCGCGTAGCCGATCGGGACCGTGCCGATCCATTCGTCGGCGTCGGCGCGGTAGGCGTTGTCGTAGCCGATATATTCGCCCCGGCGGACGCGTTTGACCTGCATGAGCGAGCTGTGCAGGCTGAGCGCAGGCGCCAGATCGACCGGCGGCGTAAGATGCGCCGGATAAAACCCGTACATCGCGGCGCCGATCCGTACCATGTCGAGCGCGAGCCCCGGGAAACGCAGCGCCGCGGCGCTGCCGGCGCAATGATAGTGACGAATGGCGATGCCGCTCGCTTTGCTGCGGTCCATGAACGCCGCGAATCGGCGGGCTTGCCCTTCGAGGAAAGCCGTGTCCGCCTGTCCCGCCGTCGCGAAGTGCGTATAGAAGCCGTCGACGTCGATATCCGGAGCGGCGAGCCAAGGGACGAGCGCATCCCATTCCGCCGCCGTCCGGAAGCCGATCCGGCCGAGCCCGGTGTCCGCCTTGACGTGAACGCGCAGCTTGCGGCCGGCAAGCGAAGGCGTATGCCTTCGCAGCTCGCGGAACCACTCCGCATCCGTAACCGTTAGCATGAGGTCCTGCGTCAGCGCAAGCTCGACCTGCTCCGGTCGGATCGGCGTGAGAATCAGGATCGGAAGCTTCACGCCTCCGGCTCGCAGCCGCAGCCCCTCCTCTAGAAAGGCCACCCCCAAATAATCCGCTCCCGCCCGTCTTGCGGCTTCGGCTGTCTCGTCGTCGCCGTGGCCGTATCCGTTCGCCTTGACGACGGCCATCAGCTTGACTCCTGGGGGCAGCGTGCTGCGGATGGCGCGCAAGTTGTCCGCGATTCTGCCCGGGTCGATCTCCGCCCAAGTCTCCCTCAGCATGTGGTATGCCTCTCGTATCGGAGCGACTGCCTGGCCTCGTGGCGGTCGAACGCATAGGCGATCAGCCGGTCGATAAGCTGCGCATACGTCGTACCGTCCGTCCGTTCCCACATGACGGGGTACATGCTGGCGGACGTAAAGCCGGGCAGCGCGTTGATTTCGTTCAGATACAGCAGCCCGTCCCGATCCAGGAAAAAATCCACGCGGGCGAGACCTGTGCAGCCGTGTACCAGGTAAGCCTGCAGCGCCAGCGACCGGACTTGTCCGGTCAGCGCTTCGCTCAACTCTGCCGGAATCGACATGCGCAGCCGCGGGTCCGAATATTTGGACGCAAAGTCGAAAAAGCGATGGTCGTGGATGAACTCCCCCGGCAGCGAGGCGATCGGGGTTTCGTTTCCAATCACCGCGACCTGGATCTCCCGTCCGATCAGCTCGCGTTCGACGACCAGCTTCGCGTCGTATTGCAAGGCCTCTGCGATGCCGGCGGTAAGCTCGCTCCGAGTTTCGCAGCGGCTGATGCCGATGCTCGAGCCAAGCGAGGACGGCTTGACGTAGCAAGGATAGCCGATTCCTTCCTCCAGTCCGGCGAGACAGCGAGGCTCGTCCGCCAGCCAATACTCGCGCAAGACGACCTGATGCTCGACCTGACGGATGCCGGCCTGCGCGAGCATCTGCTTCGATATGGCCTTGTCCAGCGTGAGCGCCGCGGACAGCACGCCGTTGCCGACGTACGGCACGTTCAGCATTTCCAGCAGCCCTTGCAGCGTTCCGTCCTCGCCATAGGAGCCGTGAATCAGCGGCAATACGACTTTTTTGCCGGGCAGCGCCAGCTTGCGGAGCAGAACGTCGCCGATCGAAGCCGCCTCGTTGTCTTGCGTCGGCTGCGCGACCAGATGCTGCAGCTCGATCCCGGGACTGACCTGCAGATCTGGCGCGCACCAGCGGCCGTCCCTTGCGATATAGATCGGAAACAGCTCGAACTTGGATTCGTCTACCGCGCCGAGGACGGTGCGTGCCGTTTTGAGCGAGATCTCGTGCTCGACGGACTTGCCGCCATACACGACGTACAATTTGGTTTTCATCAGATGACCTCCGATTCGCGATTAGCGTCGATGTCTACAAGATTAACCGCCAACGTTTAAAAAGGTTGAAACGAAAGTTTAAGGATTGCTTAAGATTGCTTAAACCGATAATAAATCCGTTCCGAGTTCCGGGCGGTCCTAAGCGATTCTAAAGCGTTGGATTCGCGGCGGGCGCGCGCTGTATAATAAGGAGGTTGGCGCTGGCTTGACGCGTTCAGGCCGCGCCCCGAATCCAATCGCTATCGGAGGTTTGCCGCTCCATGAACAACTTTGAATTGTACAATCCCACGAAGCTGGTGTTCGGTAAGGATACGGTCTCGAAGCTGGGATCGTTGGTCGAGCCGTACGGGAAGAAAATCCTGCTCGTCTACGGCGGCGGCAGCATCAAGAAGTCGGGGCTATACGACCGCGTGCTGTCCGAACTTGCGGCGATCGGCGCGACCGTGCACGAGCTGGCGGGCGTCGAGCCCAATCCGCGCCTGTCCACGGTACATAAAGGCGTCGACATCGCGCGTACCGAGGGAATCGAGTTCATTCTGGCCGTCGGCGGCGGCAGCGTCATCGACGCGGCCAAGGCGGTGGCGGCGGGCGCAAAATATGCGGGCGATCCGTGGGACTTCACGGTCGGCAAGGCCAGGATCGAGGACGCGCTGCCGCTCGGCACGGTGCTGACGCTGGCGGCGACGGGCTCCGAGATGAACGGCAATGCCGTCATCTCCAACTGGGAGACCAAGCAGAAGCGCGGACTGGGGAGCAAGCTGGTCTATCCCCGCTTTTCCATCCTGGATCCGCAGCTGACTTACTCGGTGCCGCGCGACCAGACCGTGAACGGGATCGTCGATATTATGTCGCACGTGTTCGAGCAATACTTCACGCTGACTGACGGCGTGCCGCTTCAATCGCGCTTCGCTGAATCCGTGCTGCTGACGGTCATCGAGAACGGCGAAAAGGCGCTGGACAACGGCGAAGATTACGAGTCGCGAGCCAATCTGCTGCTGGCAGGCACATACGCGCTGAACGGCACGCTGCCTAACGGCGTCGTCACCGACTGGGCGACCCACGGCATCGAGCACGAGGTCAGCGCCATTTACGACATCGCGCACGGCGCGGGTCTCGCGATCATTTTCCCGAACTGGATGAAGTACGTGTATGAGGCCAAACCCGAGCGGTTCGCGCAATACGCCGAGCGCGTATGGGGGATCGATCCGGCCGGCAAGTCTGCAGAAGAGCTCGCGCTAGCGGGCATTCAGGCGACCCGCGATTACTTCACGCGCATCGGCGCGCCGGCTACGCTCGGCGAACTCGGCATCGGCTCCGAGCAGTTGGACCGCATGGCGGACGAAGCCGTTCAATTCGGACCGATCGGCTCCTTCAAGAAGCTCGAGAAGGCGGACGTGAAACGAATTCTCGAGATGAGTCTGTAGGAGGCCGCGGCATGGCGTTGAAGTGGGACGGACATACGCATACGAAATTTTGTTATCACGGCAGTTCTGCGGAATCCGACGCGTACCTGGACCGTGCGATCGAGCTTGGCTTTGCCAGATATACGCTGAGCGAGCATCCGCCGCTGCCGGACCGGTACGTGGACGATCCGAAGCTGATGGCGGAGCTCGCGATGCCCGAGCGCGAGCTGCCCGAATACATGGCGTACGCCGCCGCGGTCAAGGCGCGCTACGCCGATCGCATCGAGGTTGCCGTCGGTCTCGAGATGGACTACCTGCCCGACATGACGGATTATTCCGACAGGCTGCTCGCGCCTTGGCTGGGCGAGCTGGAGGATATCGTCGTGTCCGTGCACTATTTGCCGGGCAAGGGCGGCATGCGCTGCATCGACTTTACGCCCGCAGACTTCGCCGACGCGTTCCTGGGTCATTACGGCTCGATGGACAACGTCGTGGAAGCCTACTTCGATGCGGTAGAAGGGGCGATCGCCTGGGCGTCGACGCTGCCCAAGTCGATCCGCAGGCGCATCGGCCACGTCAACCTGATCCGCAAGTTCCAGCGCGAGCTGCCCCCGATGAACGAGGAGCGGGCGCGGGTGCGGCTTGAGGCGCTGCTGCCGAAGCTCAAGGCGGCCGGTCTCGGACTTGACGTTAACGTGGCGGGCTTCCGCAAACCGACCTGCGGCGAAGCGTACGTGCCGGAATGGCTCATCGCGCGCTGCATCGCCGAGGGGATCGACCTGGTATACGGCTCGGATACGCACAAGCCGGCCGAAGTCGGCGCGGACTGGGATTGGTTCGAGCGAGCCGTTGCCCAGGGCGGCGCACGTTGAGCAAGCTGGGAAGTAGAAGAAGACGCGAATCCACGTGGATTGCGTCTTTTTTTCATATCGGTTAAAACGTATAAATTTGGCGGCGGTTCGTGGGCAGGTCAGCGCACATTTGGCATTGCGGGGCTTTTCGGTGGCTTGCGACCCTCGAAACCTGCATATATACATGTATTTTATGCCGGCCAACGGTACCCTGATGAAATACCTGCAAATGCGCAGGTAAATTCAGCACGCAAGCCGGAAATTCGACCGATGGCGTAAAATAACTGCGTTTTTGCATCTAACCTGTTTAAAAGGACCGACTCCGGCCGAAAAAGATGTATATTTGCAGGCATTGGGGCAAAGGAACCGCGCTTGTGACGACTGGGCCCATTGGCACGGCTGACGGATAAATCCTTGACAGGCATGAGCCATTGACAGGCGTTCCGTAAGAATGAACGGTATCGCTATGTCGCGTAAAAGTCCAGGTCGTGTTATCCTCGGCTTGGGTAATCTAGACCTCCCGCAACGGCAAAAAGCTAGCTTGGTCGGCGGCTGCGCTAGCCGGCGCGGTCGCGGGGTGCCTGGCTATATTGGCCGCTGGACTATTCGCTGACGGGCGCATCGGCTGCCTCGCTGCCGGCTTCAATCCGCGTAATATCGATTTTCGGCCGAACGTCATGATCAAGCTCGTCGTCTCGGTAAGCGACGGCGTTGCCGCATCCGGTTTTTCTTTTGAGTCCGATGCGCTTGACTTGCGGGCTGCTTTGCATAAGGGAGACAACGTTTTTCTTCTGAAAAACCCGAAGCCGGGCACATTCAAATTCCATGCCGGAAGTCACGCGGGAACGTTTGCCGTAGGATCCGGGACGGACGAGCCTGGCATCGACGGTTGAACTGAAGGCCGGGAATGGATTATGATGGTTCCAAATCCCGGACGGAGTGTTGCGCATGAACCCAGAGACAGGCGGCGACCGACTGGCCCGCATGATCGACACGGCGAAGATGTATTATGAGTTGAATTACAGCCAGCAGGAGATCGCCGAGCGGCTCGGCATCTCGCGGCCGACTGTGTCCCGCTTTTTGCAGCAGGCGAAGGACGAGGGTTACGTCCGCATCCAGATCGTCGATCCGCGCGAGAGCAACGATTCGCTGGCGGTAGGGCTGGAGCGCAAGTTCAAGCTTCGCAAGGCGGTCATCGTGCCCGTGCCTCAATACGAGGATAATGTCGTTAAAAAGTACATCGGCGAAGCGGCCGCCGCGTATTTGCACGAAACGCTGGAGGACGGCGACACGATCGGCGTCACCTGGGGCACGACGCTCTACGAGGTCGCTTGCCGGCTGCGGGACCGGCAGCTCAAGGACGTGCGGGTCGTGCAGCTTAACGGCGGCGTCAGCCATTCGGAGACGAACACGTATGCTTACGAGATCGTCCAGCTGTTCGGCAAGGCTTTTCACACGGTGCCGTACTTTATCCATCTGCCCGCCATCGTCGATCATGCGATCGTACGCCACACGATCGAGGCGGACCGGCACATCGGCCGCATCCTGGCGCTGGGCAAGCAAGCGAATATCGCCGTCATCACCGTAGGGGCGCCGACCGACGATTCGGTGCTGATCAAGGCGAATTACTTTTCGGGGAACGATCTGGACGTAATCAGGGAACGGGGAGCCGGAGACCTGTGTTCCCGTTACATCGATCGCGAAGGCTATCTCTGCTCGGAGGAGTTGAACCAGCGGACGATCGGGATCGAGCTCGAGGATCTGAGGCACAAGGAGCGCTCGGTTCTCGTCGCGGGCGGACGCAAAAAAGCGGAGGGCATTTACGGCGCTTTGCGAGGCGAATACGCCAACGTGCTGATTACGGATCAGTATACGGCTCAATACTTGTTAGAGAGATAACTTGAAGGAGATGGACTGACATGACGACGAACCGGACGAACCGGACAAACTGGACGAACCCATCCCCCGATTCGCTGGCCGCCTATATCGACCATACCGCGCTCAAGCCGGAAACGAGCCGCGACGATATCGTTCGACTGTGCGAGGAAGCGAAGCAGCACCGGTTTGCGACCGTTTGCGTGAACCCCTATTGGGTCAAGACGGCGGCCGGCTTGCTTGCCGGATCCGGCGTAGGGATCACCACGGTCATCGGCTTTCCGTTGGGAGCGACCAGCACGTTCGCGAAAGTGGCGGAAGCCCGGGACGCGATCGCCGCGGGCGCGACCGAGATCGACATGGTGCTCAATGTTGGCGCGCTGAAGTCCGGGCTACACGAGGAAGTCGAGAAAGACATCGCGCGCGTAGCCGAGGCTTGCGAAGACGCGGCGGTGCTTAAGGTCATTCTTGAGACGGGCCTGCTGACCGACGAGGAAAAGGTCAAGGCGTGCGAGCTGTGCGTCGCGGCGGGCGCGGACTTCGTCAAGACGTCGACGGGCTTCGGACCGGGCGGCGCGACGGCGGACGATATTGCCTTGATGCGGCGCACCGTAGGACCGGATCTCGGGGTGAAGGCGTCCGGCGGCGTTCGCGATGCCAGGACGGCGCGCGCGATGATCGAGGCCGGCGCCACGCGCATCGGCGCGAGCGCCAGCGTCGCGATCGTATCGGGCGGCACGGGCGAAGGATACTGAGAAAGAGGCGTGAGGAGATAATCGGATCGAATCCGCCGAACTTTAGGATGGGGCACGGAATCACCGCTACGGGGCGGAGATTCCGTGTTTTTTTGTTTCCATTTTCCTTTTTGAATGGTAAAATTGTATGAGAACACCAGTTCTTATTTTGATTCTGGGCTGCATCCGTGTGTTCGATTCGATTCGGAAAAGGGGATGGACGGGATGCGGCAAACGGTTATACTGAAGGAAGAGAAGGAAGTTTATTCGCCTCGGACCTATGTGGATTTAAAGGCTGATTTTGCGTTCAAGCGTATGTTCGGACAACCGGACGGCGAAGCTGTGCTGGTCGCATTTTTGAATGCGCTGCTGGGCGAGAATACGGAGTCGAAGATCACCTCGGCGAGCATCTTGAATACGGATCTCGAGCGGGAGCACGAAGCGGACAAGAAGGCGGTGCTGGATTTGCTGGCGCGGACAGATCGCGGCGATCTGGCCCACGTCGAGATTCAAGTAACGGGCAATCCGCATCTGGCAAAGCGTCAGCTTTACTACTGGAGCCGAATCTACGCCAAACAGATGGAAAAAGGAAGGCCGTATTCGGATTTGCGCCGCACGATATCCATTCTGATTTCGAACGTAGACGTGCTGCCTCAGACCGAACGATATCACAGCTTGTTCGGACTTTACGAAAAGCAGGAGCATTTCCCGCTCACCGACGTAATCGAGCTGCATGTCATCGAACTGCAGAAGCTGCTTCGACGGGCCGCAAAAAGCGAAGCGGATCCATGGACCGAACCGGAGATACGATGGCTGCTGCTGCTCGGCGCGGTGCAAGGCGGAGAAGTGCAGTCGAAACTGCTGGAGGAATTGGAGGCGATCGCGATGAGCGGGGATACGGAGTTGATGGAAGCATTTGGGCGATGGGAAGACATGAGCCGCGACCCGAAGGTATGGGCCAAGTACGAGATGTGGCACAAGGCAATGATGGATGACGCAGCCTACAAGGCGGAGATGGAGCTGCTGTTAGCAGCGCAGGCGAGATGGAAATCGGAAACCGAGAGCTTGAAATCGGAAACCGAGAGCTTGAAATCGGAAACCGAGAGCTTGAAATCGGAAACCGAGAACTTGAAATCGGAAAAGGAACAAATGCATGCCCGGTTGCTAGAAACTGGCCGAACGCTGCTGCTTAACGGCATGGATGCAGCGGAGGTTGCGCAATTGACAGGCTTGTCGCTGGACGAGCTGGAAGCATAATTCGTCATGATCGTTTGTTATAGCATCATTCGAAAGGCTGCTCAGGCAGCCTTTTTGCTGTGCTGTGCCAGCGGCTATTTCTCTATATCAACCACGCATATCCGTTGCCGGACACAGGACCCGTTATTCGGCGAATTTATCGACTTACACGAAGCTCATCGGACCGTACCTCCGCTAATAAGCTCCAAACGACCGCAAACGCCCCCATTTAACACAAATAGCGTCGCCTCTGTCCGCAATGACCGCCTTATGCCCGCTTTCGACGCAAATAGCGGCTCTTCGGTCCACTGGCAACCAGCAAGGGGAAACTTACCTGATAGCGGCTCTTCGTTACTCTTCGTTCCGCCTCTAACCTCGCCCCCAAGCATAGACGTCCAGCCAAGCCACCATATACAATGGCATCAGGCCTTCTTCATGTGCGTTATTACGCAAATCGTGCGCCGTCCCACGGAGTTCTCGCAAACGCATACACGGGGACGAGGCCGATCCGCCATACTGGAGGAGCCGACTGACGACGGGGGGGCCCGCATTGAAGCTTCATCTGACAAATCCGCTGACGAGAATGAAGGTCAAGCAGCAGCTGATTCTGCTGTTTCTGCTGCTGGTCAGTCCCGTATTCGCGCTGAACTGGTATGCCAATGCGAGGGCCGAGGACATTCTCAAGCAGCATGTGACGAGCGCGTACGCGGAGTTGAACAAGCAGAATCTGGCGCTCATGAACCGCGATATGGACACGGTCAGCCGCGTGATGACGACGCTGATCCAGCATTCGCTCATTCAATCGCTGAACCCGATGAGCAGCGAGACCGCTGACCGGGTGCGGCAGTACGCCGACGCCGACAAGCTGCTCTCTTCCTATTCGATGGGGATGAACGGCGGCGAGGCCGTCTATTATTACTTATACGCCTACGATCCGAGCAACCGGTACGAATTCGCGCCCACGCCCTCCTCCAAGTTCAAGGCGGTGGGCGGCGTATACTTTTATAACGATAAGCAGAAGCCCGAATGGATCGACGAAATTCTGAGCAAGCGCGGCAAAGGCTATCTTCGCATCATGAACGATCTGGGTTCTTCCTCCAGGCCCGATACGCTCGCTTACGTGCGTGCCGTATACAGTACGAGCCAGGGCAATCAAGTCGTGGGCGTGCTGGTCGCCACGAACATCAACCGCAAGCTGGTCGAGTCGATGCGGACGGTCTCGCTGCCCGATAAGGGCGAGATTTACCTGACCGACTACGAAGACAGAGTGCTGGCGTCATCGGCCGGCCCCATCGGCGATCGGCTCGAGCTTCCGGCGGAGTTGCGTACGGGGGAAGATGTCGAGGGGCAGTCCAACGTCATTACGGACGGCTATATTTACGTGCAGAGCTATCAATATTTGACGCAGCAGAAGCTGATCTACAAGATCCCGACGCGCTCGCTGCTTCAGCAGCAGAACGAGCTGAAGTTTGTCATCCAGCTGATTTCCATCGTCTACTTCGTCTTTTGCATCGTCGTCATGGCGTATTTCTGGCGTTCTCTGCTGACCCCGCTTCAGCGTCTCGCCGTATTCACGCGGTCGTACGTGCCGGGGAAAAAGGTGCCTGCGCAGGCGGCGATCGATCGCAACGACGAGGTGGGGGTGCTCATGCACTCGGTTTACGGGATGGCAGGAAGGCTCAACTCGCTCATCGAGGACCGTTACCTGATGGAGATCAAGCAGAAGGAGTCGCAGCTGCAGCTGCTCTACCAGCAGATCAATCCGCACCTGCTTTACAATACGCTGGAGAGCATTTACTGGAAAAGCACGCTCGAGGGGCAATCCGAGTCCGGCGAGATGATCAAGGAGCTGGCGCAATTGATGCGGATCGGGCTGAGCCGCGGACGCGACCTGATCACGCTCGAGGAGGAGCTGGCGCACGCAAAGGCGTATACGAGCCTGCAGCAGAAGCGCTACGAGTACGGTTTTTCCGTAACCTGGGAGATCGACGAGCGGACGCTAGCCAATCCGATCCCGAAAATCGTCATTCAGCCGTTGATCGAAAACGCAATTCTCCATGGGGTGCGTTATATGGGCGAGGATGGAGAAATCAGGGTCATTGCGAGGCTGACCGAAGATCGCGTGGAGATCAGCGTTGAGGACAATGGCTATAAGGAAACCGACTACGAGGCGATCGGACGTATGCTCGAAGACGATAATGGGAGGGAGGGGGCTGGCTACGGCATCCGCAATGTGCAGCAGCGCATTCGCTTGCAGTTCGGCGCCGACTACGGCTTGACTTACGGGCCCCGCAAGGGCGGGGGGACGGTCGCGCGCATCGTGCTGCCGGTCCAGCACGAACAATAAAGGGGGACTCATGATGTACAACATATTGATCGTCGACGACGAACCGCTCATCTGCAAAGGTCTCGGCAACCTGCTGCAATCGTCGGGATTGAACATCAAGGAAATTTTCACGGCGGGCAGCGGTCACGAGGCGCTCGATTATTTGCGGATGGAAGATATCGATCTTCTGGTAACGGACATCCAGATGGGCGCGATGAACGGCATCGAGCTCATGCACCAGGCCAAGATCATCAAGCCATGGGTGCAGGCGATCGTCATTTCCGCGCACGAGACGTTTCAGTACGCGCAGCTTGCGATCAAGCTGGGCGCCAAAGATTACATCATCAAGCCGATTAAAAGCGAGCAATTCCTCGACTCCGTGCGCGAGGTGCTGCTTCATATGGATAAGCCGGCGCCGGCGGAGAGCGATTTGCTATCCCAGCTGCGCGAGCACTTTCGGATGGAGACGCCGGGTCAGCCGCGCACGGATCGCTTGAACGCCGTCTTGTCAGGCGCCGCGGACGTGCCCGAAGAAGCGGAACTGGGCGCGCTGGAGCTCACGGGTCCCTACTTCGCCGTCGTAAAGGTCAAGCTGGATCCCGACCGCGAGCAATCCGGCCACCGCTACGGCGAGGGCGACGAAGTGCTGCTTCAATATGCCGCGCTTAATATCGTGAACGAGCTGCTGGGCAAAGACTGGCGCTACGACGCCTTTTATACGCCGGGCCTAGAGGTCACCGTGTTGATCCAATGGGACGACGAGAGCTTCGGCGACTCCAGCGTCGACAAGATCAACCAGCTCGAGCTGATCGGACGCAGCCTGCACCACAACATTTCCAAGTATCTGAACCTGTCCTGCGTCGTCGGCATCAGCCAGATTCTCAAGGGAGCCGCCTTCCTGCCCGCGCTCGGCGAACAGGCCCGCAAGGCGATTTTGTGGAACCGCGAGCACAAGGACCATCACGTGTTTTACTACGGGGATTTCAAGTGGAGTCTGTTCGGCAAGGAGCCGACAGAGGAAGAGTGGACGGAGCAGAACAATCAGATCGTGGAAAAAGCGATGGCTTACATACAGCAAAATTTTGCGCAAAAAGGGCTGACGCTTCATGAGGTGGCACAGCGGAATCACGTCAGTCCGAACTATTTAAGCTACCTGTTCAAGAAAAACACCGGCTTCAACCTCTGGGAGTATGTCATCAAGCTCCGGATGGAGGAAAGCAAGCGTCTGCTGCAGCAGACCGATCTGCGCCGCTACGAGATCGCCGAGCGGGTGGGCTACGAATCGCCGGAACATTTTAGCAAAATATTCAAGAAATACTACGGAATCTCGCCGAGCGAGCTGAAGAAGTAAGATCACTCACGATCGCAATAGATACGCACATATTCAGCGGGAAGCCCTTTTTCTACAATAGGGAGGAGGCACACAAAGAAAGAGGGAGACCGTATGAATCAGACAACCGCCGTAGCCAGTCCGCTTGGCGCGGAAGCGACCAAGCCGCGGGGCCGATGGAGGAAGCACTTCTGGGGCTATGCCTTCGTGCTGCCGGCCGTCGTGATTTTCCTGCTGTTCCTTTGGCTGCCGATCGTCAAGGGGATCGTGTTCAGCTTCTACCACATCGACTTCGTGAAGGGCAATTCCTACGTCGGACTCGACAATTACAAGCTGATCTTCAAGGACCCGGACGTCGGGACCGCCGTGAAGAACACCTTGTACTATATGTTTTTGTGTATCGTCATCGGATTTTGGGTGCCGATCCTGTTCGCCATCTCGATCTCCGAGCTGAGGCGCTTCCAGGGCTTCGCGCGCATCGCGGCCTACCTGCCTTACGTCGTGCCGGTCGTCGTGCTCTACGGCTTGTGGCGCTGGCTGTACGATCCGGTCGGCCCGTTCAACGCGGCGCTCGAGAAGCTCGGCATTACCCCGATCAGCTTTATGACCGACAAGAGCTGGTCGATGATCTCGATTGTCATCATGGAGACGTGGCAGCAGTTCGGATCCGCGATGCTCATCTATCTTGCAGCCATCCTCAGCATTCCCCGAGACTGGTACGAGGCTGCCGAGATCGACGGAGCGGGCGTCTGGCGGCGCATCTGGCATATCACGCTGCCGGCGATCCGCAACCAGATCGGCCTGCTGCTCCTGCTGCAGCTGATCGGCACCTCCCAGGGCTACCAGTCCCAGCTCGCCATGCTCGACGGAGGTCCGAACAACGCCACGCTGACCTATGCGCTCTACATCGTCAAGTATGCGTTCAACAGCTTTAATTACGGCGTCGCTTCCGCCCTCGGGGTACTTATGTTCCTTGTCCTCGGCGTGCTGGCCGTCATCCAGCACCGGCTGTCCGCCAGAGGAGGGAATGCGGCATGAAAAACGTCGAGCGCGGCATCGTCTCCAGCTACGATATGAAAAAGCCGCTGAACAAAGCGGTTTACATCCTGATGTGCGTCGTCGTGGCGATCATGTGCGTCAGCATGCTGTATCCGATCGCGACGGCCTTGTTCAACGGACTCAAGGCTAACGTCGAAGTGAACTCATTTCCGCCGCATTTCCTGCCGCAAGAATGGCATTTCGACAATTACAAGAAGGGCTGGAGCTTTATCGACCTCCCGCTTTATTTGAGAAATACGATGCTCATCTTCGTCGGCAACATGGTCGTCACGGTCGTCGTCATCGGCTTCGCGGCGTTCAGCCTGTCGCGGCTGGATTGGCCGTACCGAAAGGCCGTCTACTACTTCTTCCTGGCGACGCTGTTCATCCCGCCGACGACGTACATCATTCCTAACTTCATCAACCTGCGCGATCTTCACTTGATGAACACGTTTTGGGCATTCTGGCTGCCCGCCGGCGCCAATGCTTTTTACCTGCTGCTGCTCAAAAGCTTTTTCGACGGCATCAACCAGGAGCTGTTCGAGGCGTTCCGCGTCGACGGCGCATCAGAGCCCCGCGTCTTCTGGCAGCTGGCCTTCCCGCTGTCCGTGCCGATCTTCGCGACGCTGGCCATCTTCGTTTTCGCCACGTCCTGGAACGACTGGTTCTGGCCGAGCATGGTCATGGGGGGAGAGCATTACCCGCTCGCGACCGCGATCAAGAAGTTCGTCATCGACGCGCGGCGGCTCGACCTGAACATCCGATTCGCCATCCTGACGATGATTATGATTCCGCCGATCGTGATCTTCCTGGTCTTCCAGCGCTTCATCGTGCGCGGTCTGCATCTGGGCGGGGTCAAAGGGTAACTGGCTGACAGGTACCGGGTTAACGAGTCGAAAAGGATGCGTTTATACGGAAAGTGTGCGGTTCTACGGTTCTGGAATGTGCGATATTACGCAACTCGCCGGATCGTAAACCTGCACACGATCGAAGTAGGAATGCACATCGCCCTGATGCAAACGCCTCCATTATGATGAGCGTGTAACCATTTTATACCTATCGAAAAGGGGAGTTACCATGCGCAAGACTTCAATAACCCTGGCCACGCTGGCCGCCTCGGCACTGCTGCTGTCCGCCTGCGGCGGCAATAACAACAACAATGCTTCAAGTTCCTCGTCCGCCGCGCCGGCTTCTTCCTCGGCCGCGCCGTCGGCCGACGCCAGCGGCACCGCGAGCGCCGCGCCAGCCGACGACCTTACGCAAAAGAAAGTGACGATCAGCATCTACTATCCGACGCCGGACCTCGTGGAGAAGCGCGCGCTCGAAGACGACAAGATCAAGCGTTTCAACGAAGTGTACCCGAACGTCACGATCGTCAAGAGCGACTGGCAGTACAACCCCAACGAGATCGGCATGAAAATGGGAGCGGGCGAAGCGCCGACGCTGTTCAACACGTACGCTACGGAGGGCAAATTCCTGGCCGAGAAGGGCTGGGCGGCGGACATTACGGACCTGTTCAACGCCTATCAGTATAAGGACCAGATGAACCCGATCCTGCAGGATCAGTTCATTCTCGGCGACAAAGTATACGGCATCGCGCAGCAGGGCTACGTGACCGGCACCGTCGTCAACAAAAAGCTGCTCGACGACAAGGGCGTGGCCGTCCCGTCCTACGACTGGACATGGGATGACATGCTGAAGACGGCGCAGGCCGTCGCCGATCCGGCCAAGGGCATCGCGGGAATCGCGCCGATGGGCAAGGGCAACGAGGCCGGCTGGAACTGGACCAACTTCCTGTTCGAAGCGGGCGGCGAGATCCAGAACGTCGCGGACGGCAAGGTCACTTCGGCGTTCAATAGCGACGCTGGCGTCAAAGCGATGGACTTCTACAACAAGCTGGCATGGGAAGCCAAGGCGATTCCGAAGGATTGGGCGCTCGGATGGGGCGACGCCGTAGGCGCGTTCGCGCAAGGACGCTCGGCCATGGTCATCGCCGGTCCGGACGGTCCCGTCGACCAGGCGCTGAACCAAGGCGGCATGAAGCCGGAAGACGTGCTCGTGTACCCGATGCCGGCAGCCCAAGCAGGCGGCAAGCACACCGGCGTACTCGGCGGAGACTTCCTCGTCATCAACCCGAACGCCACCAAGGACGAGCAGGCGATCGCGTTCCAATACGCCGTGTTCGACTACTTCTCCGACAAGGGTCTCGCTTCCGCCGAAGAGAACATCCAGGCGCGCAAGAAGGACAACAAGTACTTCATACCGCCGGTCATCCAGTACTTCAAGGACGACTCCGAGTACGGCAAGAAGGTCCGCGACGTATACGCCAAGTACGACAACGTCTACCAATACAACGCCGACTCCCAGGCGCTGCTCGACGGCAAGCCGGAAGCGCAGTACAACACGCAGGACTACTACGCGACGATGACCAACGTCATCCAGGAAGTGTTCTCCAAGAAAGGCACCGACGTCAAAGGCCAACTCGACGCCGCTGCCAAGACGATGCAATCCAAGTTCTACGACGCCATTAAAGCTGAATAGTCAATGAGACAACACGCCGCGCGGGCAGATGCCCGCGCGGTGTTTTCTTGCAGCTACTCAAAATACGGCTTTACCGTGAGTGGCAGAAGTAATCTCGGCTAGGAACAAATGAATAAGCTCGTTCCGGCGCTCTCCCGCCGAAGTCTCGGTCAGGAACAAACAAGCTAGCGCGCACCGGCGCTCCGTCGCTGAAGTCTCGATCAGGAACAAACTAGCTAGCTCGTTCCGGTGCTTCGCCGCGGAAGTCTCGGTCAGGAACAAACAAGCTAGCTCACGCCCGGGCTTCGCCGCGGAAGTCTCGGTCAGGAACAAACAAGCTAGCTCGCGCCCGGGCTTCGCTGCAGAAGTCTCGGTCAGGAACAAACTAGCAAGGTCGCACCGGCGCTCTCCCGCCGAAGTCTCGGTTAGGAACAATCCTGCTAGCTCGCAACAGCTCTTCGCCGCGGAAGTCTTGGTCAGAAACAAACTTGCTAGCTCGCAACAGCGCTTCGCCGCGGAAGTCTCGGTCAGGAACAAACAAGCTAGCTCGCGCCCAGGCTTCGCTGCAGAAGTCTCGGTCAGGAACAAACAAGCTAGCTCGTGCCGACGCTCTCCCGCCGAAGTCTCGGTCAGCAACAAACCACCCATCTTGCGCCGTAATACCCGTCTTTGAAGTTCTAGTTAGGAACAAACTAACTAGCTCGCGCCGGCGCTTCGCCGTCGAAGTCTCGGTTAGGAAAAAAATAACCTGCTACGACGTTGTCCCACCAGTCGAATTTCTGGTCAAATCTGATTTTTATACAATCGCGGCAGCACAGCGTAACTTGTTATCCGCCCGCTGGGCGAGCGGTTTGATTTAATGAGTCCTTTGGCGTCCAATGCTTGCAATCCTATAAAGGCTGCTTGATGGCCTATTTTGAGCGCGGACATGACCTCACTGATTTTGATCGTGCTTCTCTGCTTGCCGCACCAGTGCAGAATGGCACGTTCATGCAGGCTTATTTCCGCAGGAGGTGCTCCAGCGTTGCCGTATCCCCAAGTCGCCATCGCTATTAATAATGTTTGCTGACAGCGTTTAGGTCTCTCCAACATATCGTCTCTACTAAATCGAAGAATGTGCCAGCCGTCGATGAGGAGGAGATTTTGCCGTTCAAGATTATCCGCGAACCGATATCGGTTAACATCTCTGTAATGAGTTCCGTAAGCGTCTGATTCCACGAACATTCCCCTATATGCGCCAGGCGGTACGTAGGCATTGTCAACGAATCGAATGATTCCGTTGTAGTCAGACACTTCGTATTCGGGATGAATATAATCGAGATTGCCCACGGCCGGCCACCATACGCTCTCAAGCGCCAACTTTTCATTGTATCTGTTGATGTCCTTCAATCTCCTTTTTCTCTCGCCTTTGCTGTTACGAATTGCTCTTGCCATCATTTCTTGGTAAGCCGCCTCGAACAAACGATCTGCCATAATTAATGCCTCCCTCGGTAACAAAATAAAAAAGCCGCCCGTCCGAATGTATTCGGAGCAGACGGCCTGTGCTTCAGGCTGACAATTTGATTGCTGATGTTCTTAGCTTACATGACTTTTCCGGAGTAGGCAAGATAAGGATTTTAATCGAGGCTTGGCGTGCAAAAGGATGAAGTCGTTTTTGTTGCTGTCCGGAACATCTGCAGTTGAGAGGAGCGGCGGGATGCCGAATTAGTTAGTTTCTAACCGAGACTTCTGCGACAGAGAGGCATGGAGAGCGTGCTGGTTAGTTCCTGACCGAGACTTATGAGGCTGATTACGCGGCAAAGAGTCGAGTTAGTTTCTAACCGAGACTTCTACGACAGAGAGGCATGGAGAGCGTGCTGGTTAGTTCCTGACCGAGACTTATGAGGCAGATTACGCGGCAAAGAGTCGAGTTAGTTTCTAACCGAGACTTCTACGACAGAGAGATACGGAGAGCGGTCTGGTTAGTTCTTTTCCGGGACTTCTGCGGTTGTATGGCAGCGTGCCGCAAGCGCACAAGGGATCAGCAGGAAAGTAAGTATGTTCAATCTCTCAATTCCGTAATCCTGCGCATACATTGCGTAGCCCCGCTTATTACGCTCCCGCACGGCGTTTGCTATCATGGAGCAATCTTAATAGGCAGAGGTGTCGCAGCGCATGTTGACTAGCGAAGAGATTCATCCCGATCATCAGGGTCCGGGCAAGGATCCGTTTAAGCACTCGCTCAGCCGGATCGGGCGACTGACCGGTGCCGCGCGGTTGGAAGACGGCGGCGTCATGCTTTACGGCGATAACGCGAATCTGGCGATCGTCCCCGTGACGGCGGGCATTTTAAGGCTCAAAGTCTTTTTCGGCGAAAACGCGCCGGATCTCGGCACGACGCCCGCCATCTTACCGTTAACCAGATCTGGAGAAATCGTATTATCCGAAGACGAGGACACATATACGATCGCTTCGCCGGGCCTGCGGGCGGTCGCCGTCAAGTCTCCTTTCGGCTTCAAAATTTATGACGGCCGCGGCGAGCAGCTGGCCAACCTGCTCGGCATCGAATGGAACGAGAAGCGAGCGCAGACGGCATTGCTTGCGATGGACGAACAATCTCACTTTTACGGCCTTGGCGAGAAGACGGGCTTCCTCGATAAAAAGGGCGAGCGCTACGAGATGTGGAACAGCGACGTATACGCGCCGCATGTGCCGGATATCGAGGCGCTTTATCAGTCGATCCCGTGGAGCATCCATTTCCGATATGGCCGTCCTGCTTATGGCGTGCTGCTCGACAACCCGGGCCGCACCGCCTTCGACATGCGTACCCGCGCGGATCGCTATCAGATCTCGGCGGAGAAGGGCGCGCTGGACCTCTATATCGTTCAGGGACCGACGCTCAAGGACGTCGTCCGCAAGCTATCGGAGCTCACCGGGCGCACGCCGCTGCCGCCGAAGTGGTCGATCGGCTATCAGCAGTCCCGCTACAGCTACATGAGCCAGGATGAAGTGCTGCAGGTGGCAAGGACCTTCAGGAAAAAGAGGATTCCCTGCGACGTGTTGTACCTGGACATTCATTATATGGACGAATACCGCGTGTTCAGCTGGGATCCTGTGGCGTTCCCCCGTCCGCTGGAGATGATGCGGGAGCTTGAGGCGCTCGGCTTCCAGCTTGTCCCGATCGTCGATCCGGGCGTGAAGAAGGACCCCTCGTATCCCGTATATCAACAGGGCATCCGCAATGGTTACTTTTGCCGCAAGCTCGAGGGCGAGATTTTTATCGGTCCGGTGTGGCCGGGGCCGAGCGCGTTTCCGGACTTCACGGACGACGGCGCAGCAGCCTGGTGGGGCGATCTTCACGTTCATTACACGAGCCACGGCATCAAAGGCATCTGGAACGATATGAACGAGCCGTCCGTCTTCAACGAGTCCAAAACGATGGATCTCGACGTCGTTCACGCCAACAACGGCGATCCCAGGACGCACGGCGAGCTGCACAATTTGTACGGCATGCTGATGTCGAAGGCGACGCAGGAAGGCATGAAGCGTCACCTTAACAGCGAGCGGCCTTTTGTGCTGACGCGCGCGGGCTACGCGGGCATTCAGCGATATGCGACCGTGTGGACTGGCGACAACCGGGCTTACTGGGAGCACCTCGCGATGAGCATTTCGATGGTGCTCAATCTGGGCTTGTCCGGCGTCGCGTTCGCGGGACCGGATATCGGCGGCTTCTCGCACCATACGACGGGCGAGCTGCTGGCGCGCTGGACGCAGGTCGGCGCGTTCACCCCGTTCTGCCGCAATCACAGCGCCATCGATACGATCCGGCAGGAGCCCTGGTTGTTCGGAGAAAAGGTGGAAGACATCTGCCGCAGCTATATCGGTCTCCGGTATCGGCTCATGCCGACGTTGTACGCATTGTTCTACGAGACCTCCGTATCGGGCTTGCCGATCGTGCGGCCGCTGCTTATGGAGTATCCGGACGACGAGACCGTCTACAACCTGTGCGACCAGTTCCTATTCGGTCCGGACCTGCTAATCGCGCCGATTCTGCGACCAGGTACGTTCTCGCGCGCGGTTTATCTGCCGGCCGGCATCTGGTACGACTATTGGACGGGCGAGCGCCATGAGGGCGGGCGCTGGATTCTCGCTGCCGCACCGCTTGCGACGATGCCGATGTACGTCCGCGCAGGCGGGATCCTTGCAGAGCAGCCGCTTGCGATGTATGCGGACGACGCCGCTGCGCAATCGGAGCCGCTCACGCTGACCGTATATGCAGGAAGAGACGGCCAATTTCGTCTGTACGAAGACGACGGAAAGACTTACGCATACGAGCAAGGGGCTTATCGGCTTCGCGAGTTCAACTGGTCGGAGCAAAAAGACACGGGCACCACGCTGCGCTGCGAGCTAGCGCACGACGGCTTGCCGCTCGTCCGCGAGGCGGAGGAGACAGGGACGGCCGAGGCTTCGCAGACACTCCGGATCGTCGTGCGGCAGATGGCTTCGGCGCCTACGGAGGCGATGGCTTCGGGCGCCTCGCTACTCGAATGGACCTACGACGCCGAAGCCCGGCAGCTTCACGCTGTCGTCGAAGGCGCGACGGGCAGCTTTAATCTGCGGTTCTTCTAAAGAAACGTGGATTCGGACAATTTGACTGGCGACACGTTCGCTCGGTCCTACGAATACGCGTTACAGAACAGGCGGTCTCCGGCATTCAAGTCGGAGACCGTTTTCCGTAAGCTCGAGGGTCTCCGGCGAAGCGCGCATCTGCTGCCCCCGCGTAGCTCGCTTAGCCATTCAGGTAACGATGGCAAAGACACGCAGCCACAACTTGCAATATATACAATCGACGATCTGCGAGGGCATGAACCGAATACTGACGCGTTCCGAGGTGATGCGCAACATCCTCGGTTTCGGTTATCTTATGAAGGGAATGCAAACACAAGGCGATGTGATATAATATATAATGTAAAATTTATATTGTAGAGAGCGGGACAAGAATGAACAATATAACGAAGCAGTCTTTTTTGGAAAAGAAGAGCATGAGCCAAGATCTAGCTACGCTCCTTAAGCAGCAAATTTTGAACGGAGAGCTTAATCCGGGAGACAGAATCGTCGAAACGAAGGTCGCCAAGGAACTGGGCATCAGTCAAACGCCGGTCCGCGAGGCCGTGCGGCTGCTATCGGGAGAGGGCATCATCAACATCGTTCCGAACCGGGGACCGATCGTAAAGGACATGGAAGAAAAGGATATTTTTGAAATTTATTCGCTTCGCGCTTCCCTGGAGGGTTTGGCGATGCGGCTGACGACGTTAAACGTGACCCAAGAGCAGCTCCGGCTTCTTGTCGATTTGTACGACGAGATGGGCGAAAAGCTAAACGATCCGGAAGTAGACTCGTTGCTGAAGGAATCGTTAAACCTCCACCAAAGCATCATTCAATTCTCGCGCCATTCCAGACTGATCCAAATTTACGATTCGATTTCTTTCCAGATCGAACTGGCCAACCGAATCATCGGGATGAAGTCGACGAAGCAAAAGGAATACGACGAGCATAAAGAGCTGATCGACGCGCTCCAAAAAGGGGATCCGGACGAGGCGGAAAAGGTAATGAGAAGGCATATTCACCGTTCCTTCAAAGAGTGCATCCAAACGCTGCAGAACAACGGTTCCGCAGATCGTACGAACACTTTGGAATTGTGGCCAGAAGAAAAAATGGATGGATAAAGCAGGGGCTTGTAGCGGCAAGTTTTTTGGCTTGTCGCTTCGCTGTTTTCGTGTTTATGTAAGCGATTCCAGAAATTCTAGAGAATTCGTTTAAATAGTTGACAGATACATATTAAATATTATATATAATTTATTATGTTTTAAACTTAACGAATGGAGGATGTTGGGTCAGGGATCGATCGCGCAGGCTCAACTCCGCGCAGGAAGGGTTTTCCGTTGCGGAAGTCGTGCAGGCGGCCGAATTCTACTATTTGCTGGCTTGCAGTTACAAGATCGAACAAGAGGAGAGCATGCGACGATGAAGAAAGAAATCATACGTACCGACAAAGCGCCGAAGCCCAGCGGCTCTTATTCGCAGGCCGTCAAGCTGGGCGACATGGTGTACGTAGCGGGCACATGTCCGTTCGATCTCGTTACCGGGAAAGTGCTGTTTCCCGGAGACATGGCGCGGCAAACGCAAATCGTGCTCGAATATATGGAACAAATTCTGTTGGCGGCGGGCACTTCGATGGAGCATGTCGTCAAAGTGACTTCCTTCATTGACGAGTTGAGCGACTTTGCGGCATATAACGAAGTTTACGCGCGGTTTTTCCAAGCGGATCCGCCCGCGCGCAGCACGGTCGAAATCGTTAAGTTTCCTCCCGGCATGCGCGTCGAGATCGAATGCATCGCCTATATCCCGTCATGATCCAAGTCGATGAAGGCATCTATCTGGTCGGCAGCGGCAAATACGGTTTTCGGCTCAGTGATCCGATGGATTGCAACGTCTACTTGCTGGACGGGGGAAACGGCAAATACGCGATGGTCGATGCCGGCGGAGGTTTGGAGCCCGGGCGGATCGCGGCGAATATCGAGCGCTTGGGCGTCTCGCCGACGCAAATCCAGGTGCTGCTGCTCACGCACGGCCATGGCGACCATGCGGCCGGCGCCGCTTATTTTCAACGGAAATACGGCATACAGGTGATGGCTTCCAAGGAAATCCTGCCCTGGATCGAACGCGGAGACCGGGAGAAGACGAGCATCGACGCAGCGGTCAGGGCGGGCGTATATCCGGCGGATTATGAATTTCCGCCTTGTCCGGTAGCCAAAGGCTTGCGGGAGAACGACGAGATCGCGATCGGCGATCTCGTGCTGAAGGCGATCGATACGCCGGGTCATGCGCGCGGGCATCTTTCCTTTCTGCTCGAACGGGACGGAAGGAAGCTGTTGTTCGGAGGCGACTCGGTATTCGCGGGCGGCAAGGTCGTCATTCAAAACGTCTGGGACTGCGTCATTTCCGAATACGCGGCAACGGTGGAAAAGCTGCACGGTCTCCGTATCGACAGTTTGTTCCCCGGGCATGGCGTCATCTTGCTGACAGAAGCATGGAGAGCCGTCGCCGAGGCGCAAGCCTGCTTCGGGCGGCTCGACGTACCGCCGAATTTATAGCGAGGAGAGGAAGAACCGGATGGAAAAAGTGAGAGTGGGGATTCTCGGTTTGGGCCGATGGGGCATGTGCCATCTGGAAGCGTTTAGCTCGCTCGGAACGGCGGAAGTCGTCGCGATATGCGACAGCTCCCCGGAACGCTTGGAGCAAGCCGGAAAGGTTTATGGAATTGCGAACATATACCAGAATGCCGATGACCTGATCCGGCGCGATGATATCGATCTTGTCAGCGTCGTCACCTTTGAAAGCCAGCATCTTGAACCAACTGTGAAAGCGTTGAAGTCGGGCAAACATGTCATCGTGGAAAAGCCGGTAACGACACGGCCGGACGAGGCGAGGGCGATGCAGGAAGCGGCCGCCGCGAGCGGCAAGCTGCTGTTCCCGGGGCACCTGCTCCGGTTCGATCCGCGCTATGCCGCGATCAAGGAAGCCTTGCAGTCCGAACAGGTCGGCGCGCCGGTGAGCATGTACATGAAGCGTTCGCGGGAGCAATTTTTGTTCCAGACGTTTCAGCGCGTGCACACCGTCTTCGAGTTAATGATCCACGATATCGATCTGGCGATCTGGTACGCCGGATGCCGGGTCAGAAGCGTGAAGGCTTACGGAAGATCCGTCCGCCATCCCGGCGTCGCCGCTCCGGAAGTGCTGTGGGCGAACCTCGAATTCGAGAACGGGACGCTGGCCGTGCTGAATAGCAGCTGGACGACGCCAGACCAGGCGGGCGTCGAGATCGCGGACGCGATCGAAGTGACCGGACGGAGCGGGACCGCCCGTTTCGAGACGAGCGACGGGGGATTGCAGTTCTGGAACGGCGCGGGAAGACTGACGCCCGATACGGACATTCATGCCAGGCTGCATGGGCAATCGGTAGGCTGCCTGCGGGAGCAGCTGACGTATATATGCCGCTGTATCGGACGGGGCGAAGAGCCAGCCGTCATTTCTTTTAGCGATGCCGTTCATGGCGTCGAAGTCGCGGACGCGATCGTTGCCTCCTGCAAGTCGGGGCGAGAAGTGTCGCTAGGCGATTCCGTCGTTCATGAATAATAGAGAAGGGGGTGCAGGCGAAAAATGAAGCTGATGACGTATGCGACAGATGAAGGATTGAGGCTGGGCGTCCGCACGGGGGACGGCGTGGCGGCCATTCCCGCGACGGGCGACTGGCCGCGGACGATGGAGGCGCTGATCGCCGGCGGCGAACAGGTCGTCGGACGGATCGAGGCGCATGTGCGCGGCGCGGTCGAGACAGGCGCCATCCTGCGCGAAGAAGACCTGACGTTCGGCCCTTGCGTGCCGAATCCGGGGAAAATCATTTGCGTCGGGTTGAATTATCGCGAGCATGCCGCGGAATCGAACATGAGCATCCCCGAATTCCCCGTGCTGTTCAACAAATTCAACAATGCCGTCGCCGCCCATGGACAGACGATTCCATTGCCCGCATACGTAAAAGAAGGCGATTACGAAGTCGAGCTGGCTATCGTAATCGGCCGGACGGCGAGCGCCGTTTCCAAAGACGAGGCGCTGGATTATGTGTTCGGGTACTGCATCGCCAACGACCTGTCGTCCAGAGATTTGCAGTTCAGGACGAATCAATGGCTGCTCGGCAAAAGCCTGGACCATTTCTGTCCGATCGGCCCCTACCTGGTGACGGCCGACGAGGCGGGGAATCCGAATGATCTCGAACTGAGCTGCAGCATGAACGGCGAAGTCCGGCAGCGTTCCAATACTTCGGACATGATCTTTTATTGCGACGAGCTGGTCAGTTACATTAGCGAATACATGACGCTTAGCCCGGGCGACATCATTCTTACGGGAACGCCCCAAGGCGTCATTTTCGGCTACCCGCCGGAGAAGCGCGAGTGGCTGAAGGACGGGGACGAGCTCGTGCTTGCGATCGACAAGCTGGGCAGGCTGGAAAATCGGATGCGCGCCAAAACGGGGGAGTGAGGCTGCAATGATGCTGGAGCTGCGGACGGACCCGGATCGGCAGGCGCTTCCGATTCCTCATTTTCCTACGCGCATGCAGGCCGTCGTCTGGCGGAACTGGGGTTTGGTTCCGATTAAGCGGCTGGCCTCGGCCCTAGGAGCTTCCGAAAAGCAAATCAAGGAAGTCGCTTCCGGGCTGGGACTCGAAGTGTCGGCGACGGGAAACGAAGAGATATGGCTCAAGAGAGGCTACATTACGATCATTCGCGCCAATTGGCATCTGCTGCCGTTCGGACAGCTGCTCGAGCTGCTCGGCTGGACGGAGGCGCAGCTGGTTTTTACGCTGAAGGAGGACGATTTCCTCTGGATCAAGCTGGGCAGCTTCAAGCCGTGGACGGAGCCGGTCCGATACCGGCCATTGACTGCGGAGGAACAGGAGCGGACGCGGCAAATCCGGGAAACGGTCGCCGGGCTGCCGGATTTGCAGCGGGCCGGAACGGAATCGGGAACAGGAACGGCGTCGGGATCAGGAACGTCGTCAGGAACAGGATCAGCACCGGGAGCAATGTTTGAAAAACCGTTCGCCTTTCTCGATTACGGTCGAAAGCCGGATATGCGGCATCGCGCTCAGCTTCGGGGACCCTCTCCAGGGGAGGTCCGGCTGGATATTCCTTGGACGATCGAGGCGCCGGACGGAACCTCCATTCTCGATTCGGCATTGGAGCGGTTCGCGGAGAGGCATGAACGGATATGGGGAACGAAATGGATCGTTCAGAAGCCTTTCGCGCGCATCATGTCCGGAGAAACTTCGCAACCGGTGATGCGAATCGAGATCGCGGCGGATGCTTCCCTTCGCTCGGAGGATCACGAGGTTATCGTGGGGACGGACCTGATCACGATCCGGGGGGCGGCGGAGACCGGCATCATGCGGGGACTGCAATGGATTGCCGGGCAGACCGGTCAGGGAAAGGTTCCTTATCTCATGGCGGGAACGTACGCAAGGACGACCAAGTTCGATCTGCGCATCATCTATTCGTACAGCGCGGTGTACGGAGACCCGCTCCTGACGCCGGAATCGGACCCTTACCCGGAAGACTTGCTGGAACGGCTGTCCGAGGCGGGCGTCAACGGCATTTGGTTGCAGAGCGTACTATATAATTTCGTCCCCCTCGACGGCCTGCCGGAGGGGATGTCCGCGGACTGGGAGAAGCGGATCGCCGGCTTGCGTCTTCTGGCAGCGCGTGCGGCCAAGTACAGTATTGGCGTTTTCTTGTACTGCAACGAACCGCGTTCGATGCCCGTCGCTTTTTTTGCCGACAAACCCGATTGGCAGGGACATACCGAGGACGGCTCCGCGACGATGTGCACGTCCCATCCCGGGGTGCAGGCCCTATTGCGCGACGGAATCTCCCGGCTTTTCCGCGAAGCTCCCGAATTGGCCGGATTGTTCACGATTACGATGTCGGAAAATTGGACGCATTGCTATTCCCGCGCGGTGAACGGCGTCACCAATTGCCCTCGCTGCGCGCTGCGGAGGCCGGGCGAGGTGGCGGCGGAAGTCAACGGCATCATTGCCGAAGGCGCATTCCGGGTCAAGCCCGAGGCGCGCATTCTTTGCTGGACATGGGGGTGGGCGCCTAGCTGGGGATGGACGGAAAAAGAGATCGAATCCGCCATCGAAAAGCTTCCGGATAACGTCATCGTAATGGCCACGAGCGAGGAAGCGATTCCGACGAACGTAGCCGGCGTTCGGGGGCAGGTCGCAGACTATTCGATGTCCGTCGTCGGTCCCGGCGATAAGTCGCTGCGTAGCTGGCAAGCGGCGCAGGCCCGGGGGCTGCGCACGGCGGCGAAGGTCCAATTCAACAATACGTGGGAATGCTCGGCCGTGCCTTTCCTGCCCGTGTTTCAACTGATCGAGGAGCATCTGGACCGCTTGAGCGAATCCGGCGTTACGAGCTTGATGCTGAGCTGGACGTTGGGAGGCTATCCCTCCCTGAATCTTGCGCTCGCGGCCGACTATTACTGGGAATCCGGATCGCTTGCCAAGCCGAGTATCCGACAAAGAATGGAAGACAGGTTCGGGAGCGCGGCGGGACGGGCGATCGCCGACGCCTCGGCGGCCTTAAGCGGCGCGTTCCGGCAGTTCCCCTTCGATCTGGCCGTGCTGTATTTCGCGCCGCAAAACTTCGGGCCGGCCAACCTGCTGCACTTAGACCCGACCGGATTCGAAGCGACGATGATCGGCAATCCTTACGACGATCTTAAGAGTTGGCGGGGCATTTATCCGGCGGCCCGATTCGCCGGCCAATTCAAGAAACTGGCGAGCGGCTGGAAGAAAGGACTGCGCATGCTGCAAGCGGCGGAGAAGAAGCTGTCTCCCGGTTCGGAGCGGGCGTTCGAGGAATTGACGACTGCGGCGTCGGCAGCCTATCTTCATTTTTACAGCGCTTTTTTGCAAATTGCTTTTGTGAGAACGCGCGATAAATATGTCGCCGCGAGAAGCCCGTCCGTTCGACTGAAGGCTTGCCGCAGACTGATCGACATCGCACGCGAGGAAGCCGGCAACGCCAGGCAGCTGTACGACCTTGTCGGCCGGGACTCCCGGATCGGATTCGAAGCCAGCAATCATTACTATTATACGGCTCAGGATTTACGGGAAAAAACGTTGAATTGCCGGCATGTGATCGAAGAGCTTCACCGGATTGAAAGACAGATAGCCGCTCCGTAAAGCGTGTCTGCTATCGTCTGCTGCTGCCCGCCGCTTCCCGCTGCCGCCCGCCGCCGAAACGCGGCGGGCGTTTTTTACATTCCAGGAAACCTTTATACCCTGCCCGGCGTCTAATCAAGAGTGATCCTCATCGACGAAAGGATGTATGCAATTGCCTATTTTAAATAAAGGACTGATGGCGCTGCTCACGGCCGCGCTGCTGCTGCCGGCCGGCGCGTCCGCGGCGAGCCCGGGCAGGACCGTAGCCGCAACCGCCGCAGCATCGGCGTCCGAGGTCCGCACCGTCGCTTCGACGGCTTTTGTCCAAGTCGTCGCCGGCGAATATTATTCGACCGCCCTGCGCGCTGACGGCACGGTATGGGCTTGGGGACGGACGCTGTTCGGCGAGCTCGGCGTCCTGGAGTCCCGCGTCACGAGCGAGATCGACAGACCTGTCCGGCTCTCGGGATTGCCGGCGATCGCCGCGATCTCGACGAACGGCGTCGGCACGCAGGCAGGCGTCGCGACGGACGGAACGGTCTGGGAGTGGGGAACGAGAGGCGCGGTACAGGGCGGCACGACGCTGCCGACGAAGATTCCCGGCCTGCAGGACGTGAAGGCGGCCGTTCCGGGATTCGCTCTCAAGAAGGACGGCACGCTGTGGAGATGGACCTACGTGCCGCAGGCAGGGGACAAGCCCAAGATCGTCGTTACGCAGATTGCGGGCGCTTATCGCTTCTCGGGCATGATCGCCAAGGGCGATCTCGTCTATGCGATCGACGGCGCAGGCGCCGTCTGGGGCTTCGGGTCGATCCGGAAGCTCGACGGCAGCGGGCTCGCGTTCTTGCCCCCCGCGCGTCTTGCAGGCTTTCCGGCGATGAAGCAGCTGTCCGCCTACCAGGATCGCCTCGTCGGCGTCGATACTTCGGGCCGGGCGTGGCAGGCGCAGTTGGACTTTGAAGCGCTGTACCAGCAGGCCAACCCCGGGCCGATGAAGATCAAGGGCAAGCCGGCGCGGATCGCGACCTCGCTGAAGGCCGAGGAGGCGGAGATCGCGAACTTCGACGCCGTACTGATCCGAACGGCCGGCGGCGACGTATGGTCGACGAACAAATGGCTGACCGGCACGGTCGGCAAGATCGGCGGCTGGTCCGGCATTCGCGAGATTGCGGCAGGCTATCATCACGGCCTCGGGATCGATGCCCAGGGCAGATTGTGGGGCGTCGGCGGGAACCAATGGTACGAAGCGGGATCGGCAAACGTGAACGACGCGCGGATGCTGTACAGGCCCGCGCCCGTGCTGCCGGCGATCGGCATGCTGGTCGACGGCAAGCCGCTCTCGACGGCTTATCCCGCAGTCATGACGGAAGAGCGGCTCCTGGTCCCGCTCAAGGATACCTTGAAGGCGCTCGGCGGCACGCTGAAGGTCAACGCGGACGCATCCTTCGAGCTGACCGTCGGCCGTTCCACGGCCGTTATCAGCCAACGTTCGCCGGAGGCCGAGGTGGATGGAGCGAAGATCATGCTGCCTCTGCAGCCGTATACGCGGCATGGTGCCGTCATGGTGCCGGCCGCCTTGCTGAAGCAAATGGGCGTAACGGTCGCCTGGGATTCCAAGCTCGCGGAGCTGAGCATGAATTTGCCGTAAGCGGCTAATAAATACGCATAAAACAGGGACCGGGCGTTTGCCCGGTCCCTGTTTTATGCGTATGGCCTTCGGTTAGAGCTTCGTGACCGTATAACCGTCGTTTTTCAGCCGCGTGATGATGCCGTCGTCGCCAAGCATATGAAGGGCGCCGACGATGATCATACGGGTGACGTTCTGGTCGTCGTTCAGGTAGGCTTCGATCTTGCTGGACATCGTCAGGTTGCGGTCCAGGACCAGCGCTTTGTAATATTCCTGGTCTTCGGCGGAAGCCTTGATGAGGGCGAGAAGCGCAGTCTCGTCACCTGTCACCCACATGCGCGTGAGGGCATCCATCCCGCTGTTGCTGCTGGCGCTATAAGCGTTAATCGCTTCCTGGAGCTGCTCTTCCTGCAGCGTCGGGGAGAAGCGATCGAACAAAGCCAACTGGCTCTCGGCCGATTCCAGCGGTACGATCAGCTTATTGTCCGAGACGGCTTTCCCCATGAAGTAAGCGTCAATGCCGAGGTTGGCCTGGTATTCCTCCGACGCGGTCGGAATCGATTGGGCGACGACCCAGGGCTCGTATTGATCGAACGTATTTGTCGGCATATCGTTCGCCTTGAGAATGTCGACGAGCGCCTGATACGTTTCCGGGGATACGTGATCCTTGAGCGTCGTTCCATCCTTGTACATGCCATTGTCCGCAATCAGCTTTTCGATCGATTCATCGTCGGTCTTGGTCAGATCGACTTCCACGCCCAGATACTGAGACGCCTTGTACGCGGCTTCGATCTCGGCGCGCAGCGGATACATCTGCGCTTGCGCGACGTGGATGGAGCCAAGCAGGTAGACCGTGTTGCCGTTTTTCTCGGCCTTCCACAGGAAGCCCGTGCTTCCGCCAGGCTGTCCCAGGGGCGTCAGGGAGACTGCGTTATTTTTCGCGTCCCAGGTCACCTTGTAGCCGATCGCTTCGGCGACGAAGCGCAGCGGGACATAAGTCGTACCGCGAACGATGCGAGGCGCTACGTCGAGCGTCACGACTACGCCATTAACGACCGCGGTGCGATTGCCCGCTTGGAGCGCGAAGGACAACCCGCTTTTCGTTCCCATGACCGACTGACTTTTGGCATCCCAGTTCAAAGCGACGCCCAGCTTTTCAAGCAGCGGGCGCATCGGTACGAGCGTCGTACCGTTTTCCACCATCGGATCGCCTTGCTTGAACTGCACGGCCGAGCCGTCCATCCAGACGCTGACAGGCTTGGCTGCGGCCGAAGCCGCGCCGGAGAACACGCTTACTGCCAGGATGAGAGAAAGAAATAGAGCTCCGATCTTTTTCAACTTCACAACACTCCTGTCCGTCTGATTAGGTCGTACGACCCGTTTTAAATGATAAAACTTTAATCCTACCAGAATGTATACAAAATTAGGAAGAATGAAACATAAGAGATTTGACCTCGTTCCAGGGACATGGTGCGGATTCTCAGTTGCGAAAGGCAGGTTCGCCGGGTATAGACGTATAAGCGGTCAGCAATGGCTTTCGAGACAGACACGCGATCTACACGAAATAGAAGACCGATAAAGGCGGGAGGAACCCAATATGCAATGGCAGGGAAGAAGGGGCAGCGCAAACGTAGAGGATCGGCGCGGGATGAGCGGCGGAGGCAAGCTGGTTGGCGGCGGCATCGGCGGGATCATCGTGCTGGTGATCGCGCTGCTGTTCGGCGGCGGGGACATCGGCAGCATCTTAAACAATATGACGGGCACGACGACGAGCTCCGTCAGCGATACGCCTTACCAGGGCAGCCAGGAGGAAGACGAGCTGGCTCAGTTCGTGTCGGTGGTGCTCGCGGATACGGAGGACGTTTGGTCGCAGCTTTTTGCGGAAAAAGGGCTCACGTACGAAGACCCGAAGCTGGTGCTTTACAACGGCAGCGTGCAATCCGAGTGCGGCACGGCGGGCTCTTCCGTCGGCCCCTTCTATTGTCCGGGCGACCACAAGCTGTATATCGATCTCAGCTTCTATGACGAGCTGAAGACAAAGTTCCAGGCGCCTGGCGACTTCGCCATGGCTTACGTCATCGCCCACGAGGTCGGACATCACGTGCAGACGCTGCTCGGCACGACGAACATGGGCGCCAAGCAGAGCAACGCCCAATCCGTGCGGACCGAGCTGCAGGCGGACTACTATGCTGGCGTGTGGGCGCATCATGCGCAGGATATGAACGTGCTGGACCAGGGAGACTTGGAAGAGGCCATCACGGCGGCCAGCGCGGTCGGCGACGATACGCTGCAGAAGAAGGCGCAAGGCTACGTCGTGCCGGAGAGCTTCACGCACGGCACGTCCGAGCAGCGGATGCGGTGGTTTAAGAAGGGCTTCGACAGCGGCACGATCGAGGGCGGGGATACGTTTAGCGCTAAAAATCTGTAGGCTGCCACGGTTGGCAGGAAGTTTGATCGAGGGCTGCCGGGGAATTCCTAGCGGCCCTCTTGTGATTCCTTGCGGATTCGGGCGGCGGCAAATCGAGGACAGGTAAGCGCGCTATAGACGTGCTCAAGCTTTTCGGAAGTTTGGCGGGGCGGTCGTAAAAACCTGCATGTATACATGTATTTTCTGTCGAGATGTGACGCTGAACGAAATGCCTGCAAATATGCAGGCAAATGCAAAGCATAAGCCAGAAATCCGGCTGATGAAGGGAAATGCCTGCACATTTGCATTTATTTTGTTCGAGAGGGCTGGAATTGGCGGAAAAAGATGTATATTTGCAGGAATTGCAGCGAAGGTAAGGCGCGGGTGATGGTACTCGGGTGAATGTACTCGGGTGAAGGTATGTGGGTGCTGGTAAGCAAGCGATGGTAAGCGGATGGCGGTACGCGGGCAGTGGTATGCGGGTGGCGAGACATGTGCGACGATAAACGGAGCGCCCAAGCGCGTCAATGTGCGGGAGATAGACGGTTTTTTCGGTTAATGGTGTGCCAAAGTCGATCTATGTGCCGAAGATGAGAATTTTAGCTTTACAAACGCTCTCCCGATCGAGCGACAGCGCCCGATCTCCAACTTCGTAATTTTGCGCCTAGAACGCCCATAAACGCACATCGTCATGGAATCGTTTTCATTTTACGATGAGAAGGATTCCATATTATGGGGAGGCCACCAGACCATGTCCAGTTGGAGAAAATGGCTTGCGGCGTGCATGACGGCGCTGCTGATGCTGACATCGATGCCGGCGTTCGCGGCGGAGAACGCGCAGCAGGAGCCGCAGCGCATGCAGGAAGCGGATGCGGGGGGCGCTGGCGTCACTGCGCCGGCCTACATACGCATCAAGAATAAATGGCAGAGCAATTACCTGTACGAGGGCTCGGACGGTACCGTGCGCTACGGGCGGACGGCGCTGGACGACGCCTCGTCGCAGTGGCGGCTCGAGCCGGTGGCCGGCGGGACGCGCATCCAGAACCGCGCCACCGGCCACTATATCACGATCGCCGAGACGGCGAAGCGCAGGGATGCGCTCGTCGCGCGCGAGATCGGAGTCAGCACGGCCGACGATCAATGGCTCATCGAGGACGCGAGCCGGCCGGGCTACAAGGTGATCAAGAGCGCGACAGCCGATGCAAGCGCGAACCTGGTCATCCACGAGGAGGACCAGCTAGGTTATGCCGAAGTCAGCAATGACATCAATATTACGTTCGAGAGCCCGCAATGGATGTTCGAGCCGGCGGAGACGCTGCAGCCGGTGCTCATCGCGAACGAGTTTCGGGCGGGACAGTTCCTCTACGAGACGGCCAATCCGGAGGATGGGCGCACGAGCAATGTAGTCGCCTTCGGCAAGATCGATCCGACGGATCCGAAGGCGCACTGGTACGTGGAGGTCGAGTCGGGCCAAGCCGGAGCGGCGCAGACCGTGCGCCTCCGCAACCGGGCGACGGGCGACTATATCGAGCAGTTCGACGCGGACAATTATTGGCGCAGAATCGAGACGGCCCCGGCGTCCGCGGCAGAGGCGCAGCGCTGGACGATCGCCCCCGCCGCGGCGGAGAACGGCGATCCCGCACCGGGATACGTCTCCATCGTAAGCGCGGGACATCCCGCTTTTGTGCTCAATACGCAGTTCGAGGATACGTACGCGAGGTCCAACGATTGGTCGAACGCGGGGCGAACCAACGCGCATTGGAAAATCACGCCCGCCTACGACGTCAAGCCTGTCCGCATCGTGAATTACACGGCGGCGGACGCAGGCACGGACTATCTCTATGAAGGCGACGGCGGCCTGCTGAATCATGGCGCGCTGGCGGCCGGCGGGGAGAACGACCCGGCTTACCAATGGATCGTCGAGGACCAGGACGGCAAGAAGCGTATCCGCAATGCGGCGACGGGAAGCTATCTGGCGTCCGGCGACCCGCTCGCGGTGAGCGCTGCCGGGTCGGTGACATCGGCAGTTTATCAATGGCAGCTCGCGCCTTCCGATATGTACGACGACTACGTGAACATCGCCGCCGGGGACGGCTCCGGCCTGTTGCTGCTTCAGGACGGCGTTCTGCGCACGGGCGCGTCCGATCCGGACGCCGACGCCGCGCAGTGGCTGCTTGAGGATCCGGCGGCGCGGACGGACGGGTCGCCGCAGTACGTGCGCATTCAGAACGAGTGGAAGCCTTATGTCTGGTACGAGGACGATCGCGGAGATTTGAAGTACGGCAATCCGCGCACGGACGGACGGGACCAATGGCTGATCGAGAAATATCAAGGCCGCAAGCGGATCCAGAACCGCGCCACCGGCCATTATGTCAACCTGCAGAGCATGACCGACGGCCATATCCGCGTCACCGACGTTTCGGATAACTGGACGAGCGCCATCTGGGTCGTCGAATCGCTCGCAGGCGGCTCCAAGCTGATCTATAACGTGGCGGACCGGGTGAAAAACCAGGAGGTTCAGAAGCTGGTCAACCTGCAAAACCTGAACAAGTATGCGGAGTACGCCGAGATCAACCGGAACTGGGGCAGTCCGCACTGGGCGCTGATTCCGGCGGACGACGCCGGACCGTCGCACCTGCGTTTTACGAACAAGCAAGGACAATCGCTCTACGAGGAAACGGAAGGCGATGCGGCAGGCAAGGTGCGCTACGACGATCTGCCGGCCTCCGACATGCGCGCCGTATGGTACGTCGAGGATGCGGGCGGCGGGGCCAAGCGTCTGAAGAACGTGAATACCGGCCACTACATCGCGATGGAAAACATGGCGGGACACGAATCGGAGGATGCGCCGAATCTGCCGCTCGGCACGGAAGCGGTCGTGTACGAGTCGTGGGGCAGCGCCAAATGGTATCTGGAGGCTGCGTCCAAAAGCGGGTATACCGCGATCCGCAGCGGCTGGGCCGGCCATTATATTTACGCGGACGGCACAGGGGGCACGAAGGTGAGCAAGACCGTCAAGTCGGGCGGCGGAGACTTCGCGGACGACGCGCTGTTCAAGGCGGAGCCCGTCGAGCTGAAGCCCGAGCTGCCCGAAGGCTACATCCGCATACAGAATGAAGCGAACGGTCGATACCTTTATGAAAACCGCGGCGGCGTCGTCCTGTACGGCAGCCTTGCCGAGAACAACGGGTACGGCCATTGGCGGCTCGTCCAGCAGGATGGCGCGACCCGGATCGAGAACCGGGCGACCGGCCACCTCATGACGCTGACACCGGATTACCGGTACATCGAGAGTCTGCCGGCCTCGGACGCCTCGGATCCGGCTGCGGACTGGTCGATCGAGGCTTCGGCTTCGTCAACCGGGCATTGGCTGATCCGCAATCTGGCCGCCGGCTACGACGATGAATATGTCCATACGGACAACGCCGCAGGTTATGCGGAACGCGGGCTCGTGCCGGTTTCATTCGGAACAGCGAGGTGGAGCTTCGCGGCGGCGCCGGCAGAATACGAGACGCCGGAAGATGGAGGCGCGGCGAATACGGACACGGCGACGCCGATCTTCGACGATAGCGCCTACACGCGGATCGGCAGCGGGGGCGTCTGGCTCGCGGACCGCGATGGAACGATCGCGCTTGCCAATGAGAACGGAGCGGCTGCGCAGTGGCTGCTCCAAGACTTCAACGGCCGCAAGCTGCTCAAAAACCGGGCAAGCGGACGGCTGCTGGCGCTGGACAAAGCGGGGCAGCCGATCGCTGCGGCCGAAGTCACGCGCGGACAGGCGACCTCGCAGTGGGAGGTAGTCGAGACGCAGGGGCTGCTGGAGCTTCGGAGCGCGGCCGATCGCGCAGGCTTGCTCCTGCATGCCGAAGTAGCCGCCGAATACGGCAACGCCGCGGACGCCGCGCAAGGGCGCTGGAACTACGAACGCTTGCCGGGCGATGTCATCTATGAAGCAGAAAATGCATTCATGGGCGGCGATGTCGCGACACGGCAAGACCTGTCCGGCTATACAGGGGACGGATATGCATCCGGATGGGCTGCGGGCACGGAGAGCGCTAATGGCGCAACCGGCACCGGCACTAGCGATCCGGACGGCGCGCACGCCAAGCTGACCTTTACCGTTAACGCGCAGGCTGCAGGAGACTACGACGCGGTCGTCCGTTACGCTGCGCCGGGCGCATCCGTCTCGTCGACGCTCGGCGTCGCCGTCAACGGACTCTCGACCAGCGCGCTCAGTCTCCCGCCGACCGGCGCAGGCTGGTCGACGGCGACACTGCGCCTGACGCTGCGCCAAGGGCTGAACACGATCGCGCTGCAGCCGATGGACGCAGGTGCGGTTGCCGGTCAGACGGCCTCCCTTGCCGTTGACTCGCTTACCCTGAAGAACAGCGTTGCGCCGGCATACCGAGGCGCCACGGCACCTTACGCGACCTACGAGGCGGAGGACGCCGAGACGAACGGCGAGCTGCTTCGCGCCTCTCGCTCGTATTACGATCCCGCCTCCGAAGCTTCCGGCCGCCAGGCCGTGAAGCTGAGCGAGACCGGCGACTATGTCGCGTTCACGCTGGCGCATCCGGCCAACTCGATCGTGCTGCGCTATTCGATTCCCGACAGCGCGGACGGCGCGGGCCGTACGGAGACGCTAGGGCTGTACGTCAACGGCCAGTTCCGGCAGAAGCTGACGCTGACGTCCAAGTACGCCTGGGAATACGGCAGCTATCCGTGGTCCAACGATCCGACGCAAGGCAGCGGGCACCGCTTTTTCGACGAAGCGCATGCGCTGATCGGCGACGTGCCTGCGGGCGCAAAGATCTCTCTTAAGAAGGATGCCGACAGCACTGCCGCTTTTTACACGATCGATCTGGCGGACTTCGAGCAGGCGGCGGCTGCGCTGCGAATGCCCGAGGGCTTCCTGTCCGTGGACGATTACGGCGCGGCGCCGGACGACGGCATCGACGACACCGCGGCCTTCAAGCGGGCGATGGATGCCGCGAAAACCGAAGGCAAGGGCGTCTGGTTCCCTGCCGGCGAGTACGGGCTGCGGGACGGCTTGCTCGACCTGGACCGCATCCAGATCCGGGGCGCGGGCATGTGGCACACGCAGTTGACGGGCGCCAAGTTCGTCGGCAAAGGAGACGATATCGGCGTCTACGATCTGCTCATCGACGGGGATATCAACGTGCGCGACGACGAGGCGATCACCAATGCGTTCCACGGCGGCTTCGGTCCGGGCTCCGTGCTGCAGAACGTCTGGATCGAGCATACGAAGGCGGGTCTGTGGCTCACCAAGGTGAAGGACGGCGAATCGTATACGCACGGCTTGCATATGGTCGGACTGCGCATGCGCAACCTGATGGCGGACGGCATCAACTTCAGCGTCGGCACGACGGACAGCATGCTCGAGCAGAGCGACGTGCGCTACCCGGGCGACGACGGCATCGCGATGTGGTCGACCGACGGCCTTTCGAGCGTTAATAACACGGCGCGCTTCAATACGGTGAGCCTGCCGTGGCTCGCCAACAATATCGCCGTTTTCGGCGGCACGGACAACCGGATTCAGGATAACGTAGCCAAGGATACGATCGCCAACGGCTCGGGCATTACGGTGTCCACGCGTTTCAACCCGCTCCCGTTTGCAGGTACGACGGTCGTCGAGCGCAATACGCTGATCCGCACGGGCAGCTACGATACGGGCCTGCAAACCAATCTTGGCGCATTCTGGCTGTTCGCCGACACGAAAAACATGACCGGCGACATCGCCATACGCGACAACGCGGCGCTGGACAGCACGTACGCAGGCGTTGTGGTCAACGGAACGCAGGACGTTTCGGGCGGCAGGCTGCGGCTGCAAAACCTCGTGCTCGACGGCGCCGGCACCGTCGGCGTACAGGTTGCGCCGACCGTCGCAGGCGCGGCAGAGATCGACAACGTCATCGTTCGCGGCGCGAAAATCGCGGACGTCTCGAACGCCTCGGCGGGCTTCGCTCTTCGCGAGGTCAACGAGGGCTTCGCATCCGCGGCCAAACCGTTCGCGGCGACGGCCGAGGGCGGTTCGCTGAACGGCTTTGCGCTGACCGCAGGCGCATCGCTGACGATCAAGGTGAACGATGCCGCAGGCAAGGTTGTGACGCAGCAATCGACGTTTGCGACGGAGCAAGCCTCTTTCGCGGCCGTAGATGCCGCGGGCGTACTGAAGGGCATCGCGGCGGGCGAGACGCGTCTGCGCGTCGCCTATAACGGAGCCGAGCGGACGTATACGGTAAAAGTCGCGTCCGCGCAGGTCGTTAACCCGCCGGCTACCGAAGGGGACGGCAACGGCGGAGCTGCCGGCAGCGCGCTCGACGCCGCGGCTGCGGCTAACGACGCCAAGCTGAAGGCGGCGTCAGGCCAAGCGATCGCGATATCCGCGGCGGCGGACGGCACCGCGCCGTTTACCGTGCAAGCGCTGCTCGCGGCTGCCGATAACCAACCGGACGCCGTCCTGACGATTGCAAGCGGCGATAGCACTTACCGGTTCCCGCTGTCGCTGGCCGCCAAGCTCATCAAGGCGCGCGGTTACGATCAGGACCCGAAGGCATTGTGGATTTTCGAGATCAAGCCGCTCGAAGACAAATCCCTGGCACCGCTCCGGGAGGCGGCGAAGCATCAGAATCTCGAGCTGGTCGCGGCGCCGGTCGAATTCGCCATAACGCTCCTCAGCGGCGCCAAGACCGAGACGATCGCGGACTTCGGCGGCATCTACGTCGACCGCACATTAAAGACGGCTAATCGTCTTGACGAAGCCTCTGTCACGGCGGTCGTTTACCGGCAGGACGAAGACGGGACGGGAGCGTTCGTCTACGTGCCGGCACTGTTCGAGGCGAGCGAGGACGGCGGCACGATCGTCACGATCCGCAGCCCCGGCAACAGCGTGTACGCCGTCGTGTCGCATACCGCTGCGTTCGCTGATCTGGCGAATCATTGGGCCAAGCAGGAAATTGAGCGGATGGCGTCGAAACTAATCGTCAAAGGCGTTGGAGGCGATGCGTTCGGACCTGCGCGCAGCATCACGCGGGCCGAATTCGCGGCGCTGCTTGTCCGGGGGCTCGGCCTCCGGGATCCGGGAGGCGATACCGGCTTCCAAGACGTGGCCGGCATCGCCTGGTACGCTGCAGAGGTGCGCACGGCGGCCAGCTACGGTCTCGTCCGCGGCTTCGAGGACGGCAGCTTCCGTCCGCAGGCGACGGTCACCCGCGAAGAGATCGCGGTCATGGCGGCGCAAGCGCTGAAGCTGGCCGGCGCGTCCTCCATGACGGACGAGGAAGCGAATGCGCCCGCAACGTTTGCGGATGCGGACGACGTCCATGCCTGGGCGGCAGACGCAGTGCGGACCGCATCTTCGTTAGGCATCCTAAAAGGATTGCCGGACGGACGCTTCGCGCCGCGTTCCACAGCGACGCGGGCGGAAGCCGTAGCGATGCTCAGCCGCACGCTGCAGGCAGCGGGGCTGACGAGCGCAGCCGATTAACCGGCGCGTCATGATGCGTCAACGCTGGGCGTACCGTAACAAAAACAGGAATCGCATCGTCAATAGGTTTTGAACACGGAAATGCGCGTCTTCGCTCCGAAGCGGAGATGCGCATTTCTTGCCGGTTAGCGGCCGGCGGCGTCTTCGGAGGCTGCCGCTGCCGTCCGGGCGCCGCGCCGCTGCGCGAGAACACAGGGATCGTCGGGGGGAAGCATGAGGAGAACGATAGGGGTATGGATGCTGGCGCTGATGATCGGTATGCTGGGCTGCGTAAGCGGGTTTGCCGCCGCATACGCCGAAGAAGCCGCGGCGCTGATCCGCAACGGCGGCGCCGAGAGCTCGGCTGGCGGGACAGGTCTGCCCGAAGGCTGGGCGCAAGACGTATATACGTCGGATGCTGGCGGCGCTGCGGTCAGCACGCTGACGGTCGGACAGGACGGCGGCCATAGCGGGCAAGCCTATTTGAGCGTCTCCAGCGCGAGCGAGAACGACGCGCGCTGGATCCAGGAGGTAGCGGTCGAGGCCGATACGGTCTACAGGCTGTCCGGCTGGATTCGGGTCGCGGGCGGGATCGCCGAGCGAACCGGCGGCAACCTCTCCGTACTCGGCATCGCGGCTCCATTCCCGTCGGTCGGCGATTCCCAGGGCGAATGGCGCCAGGTCGAATGGTACGGCAAGACAGGCGCCGGCCAGACGAGCGTCACCGTCGCGGCCCGCCTCGGCAGCTACGGCAGCCTGAACAGCGGCAAGGCGGACTTCGACGATATCGCGCTCGAAAAGCTGGCGGAAGCTCCGGCAGGCGCCGTCGTCATTCCGTTGTGGCCTGAAGCCTACGCAGGAGCGGCGGCTTCAGGCGGTGACGGCACAGGAGGCGGGCGCGGCACGTATACGTCCATGATGTTTTTGCTGGCCGCCGCTTACGCGGCCTTGGCTTGGGCGGTCGTCTCCTACTTGCGCCGCGCGGGAGACGCGCGTCTGCCAGACGGGAGCAAGGAGCGTACGGGCAAAGGCGTCGCGCTGCTGCTTTTCGCTGGCGCCTTGCTTATCCGCGCGGTCTGCGCGCCGCTCATGCAGGGGCACCCGATCGACGCCCTCGACTTTTATTTCTGGGCGAACCATGTTTACGAAGCGGGCCTTCACGGCTTTTATACGGCAGACATCTTCGTGGACTATCCTCCTGGCTATATCTATGTGCTCTACGTCGTCGGCCTGCTGCAGAAGCTGATGCATATCGGCTATCCGTCCGCCGGTTCGGCGCTGTTGCTCAAGCTGCCGTCGATCGCGGCCGATCTCGCGTCCTCGTACGTCCTGCTGCGCATCGCGCGTCCGCGTTTCGGCGCAGCCGCGGGCGCCGCGATCGCTTCTCTTTACCTGTTCAACCCGATGGTATTCCACAACTCGGTCGTATGGGGCCAGATCGACTCGTTCCTCGCGCTGTTCATCCTGCTCGCCGTCTGGGCGATCGCGGCAGGCAAGCTTCCCTATGCGACGGCAGCCGTCGCCGCCGCCGTGCTGATCAAGCCGCAGGCGATCGTCGCCATTCCGGTGCTGCTGCTCGCGCTGGCCGTTCGGCGCAGCCGTAAGGCCTGGGGCGAGTCGCTGCTGTACGGCGCAGCCGTCTTTATCCTGCTCGTACTGCCGTTCTCCATCCATCAATCCCCGGACTGGATCGTCGAGCGCTACAAGGCGATGTTCGACAGCTACCCCTACGCCACGCTGAACGCGGCCAACCTGTACGGCCTGCTCGGCTTGAACGGCGTCAAAGTAACTGCTGCGATGGCGTTCTGGAGCAACCTGTCGGTCGTGCTCATCGTCGCTTATGTCGTCTGGCTGGCCTGGCGGCATCGCAAGCTTCAGGCTGCGCCGCGCTGGACGTACCTGGCTTACTTGACCTTCCTGCTCGTGTTCGTCCTCAAGACCAGCATGCACGAGCGTTACGGTTACCCGGCCGTCGCGCTTGCGCTGCTCACGTATATCCTGCTCAAGGACCGCCGCTTGCTGTGGATGTTCCTCGGCCTTACGTTCACGCATTTCGCGGACGCGGCTTACGTGCTCTACTTCGGATTGGATAAAAACTATTACTTATCCGGCACGGACGGCTTTTTCCGCTTCCTGTCGCTCGTCAACCTGGCGATCTCGGCCTACGCCGTCTACGTTGGCTGGACGCTGGACAAGGGCAAGGCGCTGGCAGCCACGCAGGCTGCAACAGCCGACTCCACTAGAGGCGGCAAAGGCGGCGTTTCGTCCAAAGCGGCGTCAGCCCAAACCACGTCGTCCAAATCGACGCCCGCCAAACCTGCGTTCGTGACCGCCATATCGGCATCCGACGCCAAGTTTTCCCGGCTCGATCGCTTGCTCGTCGTCGGCTTGACGCTCGTTTACGGCATCCTCGCGCTCGTGAACCTCGGCTCGATGCGCGCGCCCGAGTCCGGTTGGACGCCCGCCGCGCCGGCCAGCGCCATCGTGTACGACTTCGGCGAGCCGCAGGCGGTCGCCTCGGTCATCTGGTTCGGCGGTACACGCGACGAGGGGCGCGCGGAGGACAGCACGATCGAGCTGTCGCAATCGGCGGACGGCAGCAACTGGACGAGCGCCCTGTCGTTCATGCTGAACGGCGGCTCCGTCTTCCAATGGAAGGAGCAGCCTGTCGCCATCAACCAGCGGTATGTGCGCGTCTCGGCATCGAATCCGGGCTGGACGCTGTACGAGCTGTCCTTCCGCGACGCGGAGGGCGGCACCTTGACGCCGGCCAAGACGAGCGAAGGCGGCGACGCGCTGCTCGACGAGCCGGGCGACGTGCCCAAGAAGCCGTCTTATCTCAACAGCATGTATTTCGACGAGATCTATCACGGCCGCACGGCTTACGAGTTCCTGCACCATATCGAGCCTTACGAGACGACGCACCCGCCGCTCGGCAAAGGTCTGATGGCGCTCGGCGTCTCCTTGTTCGGCATGAACCCTTTCGGCTGGCGGATTGTGGGCACGCTGCTCGGCATCGCGATGATTCCGCTCATGTATTTGCTTGCCAAGCGGATGTTCGGGCGCACCGAGCTTGCCTTCGCGGCTGCGTTCCTGCTGACGTTCGACTTCATGCACTTCACGCAGACGCGCATCGCGACGGTCGACGTCTACGGCGTTTTCTTCATTCTGCTCATGTATCTTTACATGTACAAGTATTACGAACGGGCTCTTGCGGGAGAAAGCTTCCGCCGCGTCGCCGTGCCGCTCGCGCTGGCGGGCCTGTTCTTCGGACTCGGGGCAGCGAGCAAATGGATCGATATTTACGCGGGGGGCGGACTTGCGGTGTTGTTCGCGATCACGCTGTGGCGGCGCCGGGCGGAGCGTGCGTTCCTGCTGCGCACCGTGCTGTGGTGCGTGCCGTTTTTCCTGGTCGTGCCCGCGCTGATCTATACGGCGAGCTACATTCCGTTTTTCCTCGTACCCGGTCCGGGGCACGGCTTTCACGACATGCTGACCTACCAGAAGTTCATGTATAACTACCATGCGCATCTGGTGGCGACCCATCCGTTCGCGTCGAGCTGGTGGGAGTGGCCGTTGATGATCAAGCCGATCTGGTATTACGGCGGCGCAGTCGCGGCGGACCAGGTGTCGAGCATCGTGGCGATGGGCAATCCTGCCGTATGGTGGATCGGCATCCCGGCCGTCGCAGGCGCGATTTTCCTGCTCTTGAGGGGCCGGGCCCGCGATCCGCGGCTTGTCTTTCTGCTGATCGGGCTAGCCGCAGAGTATCTCCCGTGGGTCGGGGTGTCCCGCCTGACCTTTATCTATCATTTTTTCGCAAGCGTACCGTTTATCATTCTTCTGATCGTTTATTTATTGAAGGAAGGCAGGGAGAGCGTGCGGCTGACGCGGGGCCACGTCTACGGCTACCTTGGCGCGGCGCTGCTGCTGTTCGTCCTGTTCTATCCGATCCTGTCCGGCATGACGGTGGACAAATCCTATGTCGCTCACGCGCTCCGTTGGTTCAATTCCTGGATTTTTAACGGCTGAGAAGGAGCGGAATCGAATGACGACCGACAAAACGAATGCCACGGGCGGAGCTGCGGGACGGATATCGGCGGAAAGCGCGAATCGCGACCGCTGCCCGCTCTGCGGCGGACCGAACGGCTGCGCGATCGAGGAGGGCCGGCCTGCCGAGTCTTGCTGGTGCATGCGCAGGGCGATCGGCAAGGACGTTCTGGCAAGCGTGCCGACGTCGCTTCGGGGACGCTCCTGCATCTGTCCGGCTTGCGCCGCGGGCGGCAAATAAAAAAAAGGTGTCCGGCCCTGAGGGCGCGGACACCTTTTTTTATCAAACCTCGCTGCCGGCCTGCTGCGACCCATTCCTCCGCGTACTGGCGCTTTATGGATGTTTGACGAGCCAAATGCCTGCATGTGTACAGGTATTCTCGACCGACTCGCAGCACATGTTGAAATACCTGCAAAAGTGCAGGCAAATGCAAAGCACAAGCCGGAAACCCGGTTGATGGCGGAATATGCCTGCGTATTTGCATCTTTTCTGACCAGGCGGTGCAATCTCGGCAAAAATAGCTGTATATTCGGTTACTACTTAGGCCCCCCCCTCGGCGGGGGGATTTTTTGTTTTTTTCTAACCTAGAAGGGATTTAAGCATACCCATCGAGAATTAGTAGTTAAACCCAAACGAGGATTGTGAAGAGATGGAATTT